>NZ_CALIND010000162.1:0-39901 GCF_938045175.1 uncultured Tepidimonas sp. | reverse complement strand
CTGGGCAAATGGGGGCACCTGCGCCGCATAGTGATCGAGTGCTGCGGCCCGTTCTTCCCGGGTGGTGCCTGCCAGGTGCACGATCAGCGGGTGGTCCGCTGGCCGCCCCTTGGCGGCAAAAATGCGCGCCACGGCCTTGGGCTGGTCGGCGTCCGCGGCCAGCCCATAGACGGTCTCGGTGGGCAGCGCGACGAGGTGGCCGGCGCGCAGCCGCTGCACCGCGTCGTCGATGGCCGCGTCCGCTTCGGGCCGCTGGGCGTGAAGAATCAGCGCCATGGTGCGATACCCAGCCGCTGCGCTGCTGCTAGCGCGGTGGTTTGCGCCTGCGCTGCCGTCGGGGCAGTGACGGTGAGGTGCCCCATCTTGCGCCCGGGGCGGGCATCGAGCTTGCCATACAGGTGTAGGTGTACGCCGGGCAGCGCCAGCACGCCCGTCCAGTCCGGGGTGCACGGCTGGCCGTCGCGCCACCACAGGTCACCCAACAGGTTGAGCATGATGGCCGCGCTGTGCTGGCGCGGCGCGGGCAGGGGCAACCCGGTGAGTGTGCGTACTTGCAGCTCGAACTGCGACACGTCGCAAGCGTCGATCGTGTAGTGGCCGCTGTTGTGCGGGCGCGGCGCCATCTCGTTGACCACGAGCCTCCCGTCGGCACTGCCGTCGTCGATGACGAAATATTCCACGCACAGCACGCCGACGTATTGCAGCTGCTCGGCCACGATGCGTGTGGCCTCGACCGCCCGTTGCGCCAGGGCAGCAGGCACGGCACCGGGGACGGCTTCGGTCACGGCCAGGATGCCACGGCGGTGCACGTTGCGCTGCGGCTCGAAGTGCACCGTGGTCCCATCGGCGGCCCGCGCGAGGATGACCGATAGCTCGTCACGCAATGCCAACCGCTGCTCCAGCACACAAGGAACGCGGCCCAATTGTTCCCAGGCCGCGGCCAGTGCCGCTCGGTCGTCGACGGGAACTTGTCCTTTGCCGTCGTAGCCCAGGCGGGCGGTCTTGAGGATGCCAGGCAGCAGCGCATCGGGTACGCGCGCCAGATCATCGGCCTCGGTGATGACGGCATACGGCGCCGGCCCCACGCCGGCCAAGGGGGCGCAAGCCGCGAAGTGGGCCTTTTCCGCGATGCGGTCTTGCGCGATGGCCACCGCCTGCGCTCCGGGGGCGACCGGCCGTTGCGCGGCCAGGGTTGCCAGCGCCCCGGCGGGGACGTTTTCAAACTCGGTGGTGATGGCCTCACAGCGTTGCATCAATTGCGCCAGGCCCTGTTCGTCGTCGTAGGCGGTGGCGATGTGCACGTCGCTGGCGCGGCCTGCGGGGCTGATGGGATCGGGGTCGAGCACTGCTGTTTGGTAGCCCAGTGCCTGGGCCGCGTGCACGAACATGCGGCCCAGCTGACCCCCACCGAGCACCCCCAGGGTGGCCGTGCGACCACCGGCCATGGGGCCGGGCAGGATGGGCGTGGCGCTCATGACGCCTCCCCGATCGGCAGCGTCATGGCGCGCGCCATCGCGGTCTGCTCGGCACGAAAAGCGTGTAACCGTTCGCGCAGCGCGGCATCGTGGCGCGCCAGCATGGCCACCGCGAACAATGCCGCATTGGCCGCGCCTGCGGCACCGATGGCAAAGGTGGCCACCGGCACCCCCTTGGGCATTTGTACGATGGAGTGCAGCGAATCCACCCCCTGCAGGTGCCGACTGGGCACCGGCACGCCCAACACGGGCACCGTGGTCTTGGCCGCCAGCATGCCGGGAAGGTGGGCGGCGCCGCCTGCGCCGGCCACGATGGCTTGCAGCCCGCGGCCTTCCGCGGCTTCGGCATAAGCGAACATATCGTCGGGCATGCGGTGGGCCGAGACGACGCGCGCCTCGAAGGCGACGCCAAACTGTTGGAAAATGGCAGCCGCGTGTTGCATGGTCTCCCAGTCACTGCTGGAACCCATGACGACACCGACCTGGACGTTGCTGCTGGACATGGCGACCCCGGGGAAAATCCCTTCATTCTAGAGAATCGGACGGTGCCGACATGATCGACGTCACGCTTGCCAATTTCCAGACCGAGGTGCTCGAGGCCTCGCTGACCACCCCGGTGTTGGTGGATTTCTGGGCGCCCTGGTGTGGTCCCTGCAAGGTGCTGGGCCCCCTACTGGAAAAGGTGGAGGCGGCCTACGCCGGGCGCTTCGTGCTGGCCAAGGTCAACACGGAGGAGGAGCAGCAACTCGCGGGCTACTTCCAGATTCGCAGCATCCCGACCTGTATCCTGTTCGTCGGTGGCCAGCCGGTCGATGGGTTCATGGGCGCTTTGCCTGAAGGCCAGATCAAGGCTTTCTTGGACCGTCACTTGCCGAGCGACGCTGACCTCATGGCGCAGGCCGAGCTGGCCCAGGCGCAGCAAGCCGCGGCACAAGGGGATGCGGGCACGGCCTTGCAGCGCTTGCGCGATGCACTGGCGCAAGCGCCCGACAACGACGACGTACGCTACGATTTGGTGCGCCTGCTCATCGAAGCGGGGCAGCTCGACGAGGCGGCCGCCGCGCTCGCGCCCGCGCTGGGCAAGATTCCAGTGCCGCTGCGCTTCGAGGCGCTGGCGCAATGGCTCAACGCCCTCGAGTTTGTGCGCAACGACCCGCGTGGACAGTGGCCGCTCGAGAAGTTCGACGAGGCGATCGCGGCCAACAAGCGCGATTTCGAAACCCGATTCGCCAAAGCGCGCGTGTTGATCGCCCGCGGCGAGTGGCCCGCGGCGATGGATGAACTGCTCGAAATCATCATGCGCGACAAGAAGTGGGCCGACGAGGCCCCGCGCAAGACCATGGTCGCGCTGCTGGAGCTGTTGACGCCCGCCCGGCGCGATGGAGCACCGTCGCCGAAGTCGGCAGCGGGCTTGGAGATCGCCGGCCACACGGCGACACAGGAAGACCCGCAGGCCGAACTGGTGTCTCGCTACCGCCGCAAGCTCAGCATGGCGTTGAACTGATGACAACCGTGATTACCGTGCGCTTCGTGACCCCGGGGCCCCACGGCCCCGTGGACGACCGCGAGGTCGAGGTAGCCGCCGATGGCCGCAGCCTGATGAAGGCCGCCGTCGAGGCCGGAATCGACGGAATTGCCGCCGATTGCGGTGGCAACCTGACCTGCGCCACGTGTCATGTGATCGTGCCCGACGCGTGGCGCGATCGGCTGCCACCGCTGTCGGCCGATGAGGACACCATGCTCGACTACACCGCGGTCGAGCGCCAGCCCGGCAGCCGGTTGAGTTGCCAAATCCGCCTCGGGCCGGCGCTCGACGGACTGGTCGTCGAATTGCCCGCGCGCCAGTACTGACGACGCTGATGACGGGAAGGCGGCCATTGGGCGCCGCGTTGACACTTCTTTACGCAGCCGCCAAATGGGCTTGACAGCGGCCGCCGACACTGCCGTTGTCGGACGGGCCATGGGGGCTCGGCACCGGCAACGGTATCGAAGGAGTGTGACCATGAACGACGAACGGCAGTGGGGGCGCGGTTGGCGCCCAGTTTTGGTGGGGTTGGCGCTGGTGACGGCGTCTGCTGGCGTATGGGCGGCGGGCCCTGCCCACGGCATGGGCGGGCCCATGGGCCCGATGGAAGGAGCGGGCGAGCGCATGGTCGAACATTGGATGCGCGGGCTCGACCTCCAGCCGGCGCAGCGCGAACAACTGCAGACCCTGGCCCAAGCGGCCCGCGCCGATATGCAACCCCTGCGGCAGGAAGGCCGCGCGCTGCGCGAGGAGCGCCAGCGCCTGCTGGCCGCGCCAGCCCTGGACGAAGCCGCGCTGGAGGCATTGCGCCAGCGTGAACTGGCCTGGCACGACCGCTTGACGGCGCGCATGAACCGTTTCATGATCGATGCGGCCAAGGTGCTGACGCCGGAGCAGCGGCAACGCTGGGCCGAACGCATGCAACAGCGCGCCGAAGGCAAGCACCGTCCGGGGATGGGCCCGCATGAGCGCCCCCACCATTCTCATCGTTGACGACGACGGCCGGTTGGCCTCCATGCTGGCCGACTATTTGGGCAGCGCCGGCCTGCGCACCCGGCATGCCGAGACGCTGGCGCAAGCGCGTCAGTGCTTGCGTGCCAATCCCTTGCCCGACGCCGTGGTACTGGACTTGATGTTGCCCGACGGCGACGGGTTGGATCTGTGCCGTGAGCTGCGGCAGGCACCGCGCACGCGCGCCCTGCCGGTGCTGATGCTGACGGCGCGGGGCGAAGCGGCCGACCGTGTCGTGGGGCTCGAGCTCGGCGCCGACGACTACCTGGCCAAACCGTTCGAGGCGCGTGAATTGCTCGCGCGCCTGCGCGCGCTGCTGCGGCGCGCCAACGGCGCCCGCGACGATGCAGATTCGTGTCTGCGCGTGGGCGCGCTGGAGCTGGATTTGGGCGCGCTGCAGGTGCGTGTGCATGGACAGCCGCGCGAACTCACGCCCTACCAATTCCAACTGCTGGCCGTGTTGGCACGCCACGCGGGCCGGGTGCTCACGCGTGACCAGATCATGGATGCGTTGAAGGGCCATCCGCAAGAGGCGTTCGACCGCTCGATCGATGTGCACATCTCGCGCATCCGCGCCGCCATCGAGGACGACCCGCGCCAGCCGCGGCGCATCCTGACCGTGCGGGGTTGCGGCTATATGCTGGCGCGCAGCGCGGACGAAGTCGCGGCATGACGCGGCTGTTTTGGCGCATCTATGGCGCGGTGTTGGTCGTGCTGCTGGTGTTCGGCACGCTGGCCTACGGCGTGGCGCAATACCACGCGCAACGCGAGCGCGACGAGACCCAGGCTGCGTGGACGGACTGGAGTGGTGGTTGGGGCGATCCGCTGTTGACCCCCCTGCTCTACGACGAG
This sequence comes from uncultured Tepidimonas sp., assembly GCF_938045175.1. NCBI lineage: Bacteria > Pseudomonadati > Pseudomonadota > Betaproteobacteria > Burkholderiales > Tepidimonas > uncultured Tepidimonas sp. The sequence goes on along the minus strand of NZ_CALIND010000162.1, from coordinate 35,038 downwards.
GACGGCGAGCGTTCCCGCGGCCTGTGGATGGTGGGATCGCTGGCCATCGCCTGGGGTTTGGTGGGACTGGTCGCCTATCCGGTGGTGCGCTCACTCACGCGTCGATTGGAGCGGCTGCGCGCGGGCGTGCAAGCGTTCGGCCAGGGCGATTTGCGCCAGCGCGTGGACGTCAGCGGGCGTGACGAAGTGGCCGCACTGGCGGCCAGCTTCAACGCCGCCGCGGCGCGCATCGAGACGCTGGTGCAGGCGCACCGGTCGCTGCTGGCCAACGCCTCGCACGAGTTGCGCTCGCCGTTGGCCCGTTTGCGCCTAGCGCTGTCGCTGCTGCGGCAAGACCCGGCAGCGGCTGACGCGCGCTGGCGCGAGATCGAGCGCAACCTGGCCGAGCTCGATGCGCTGGTCGAGGAGGTATTGCTGGCCAGCCGCCTGCAGGCGATGCCCGCCTTCGAGCGCGCGCCGGTCGAGTTACTCGGCTTGGCCGCTGAGGAAGCAGCGGCTGTCGGGGCGGAGGTCGAGGGGGTGGTGTTGACCGTTCTGGGCGACGAGCGACTGCTGCGGCGCGCGGTGCGCAACCTGCTGGACAACGCCCGCCGCCACGCTCCCCCACAGCCCCCCGACGTGCAGCTGCGGCGCGTGGGTGACGCTGCCGAACTGCGCGTGTGTGACCGCGGCCCGGGTGTGCCCGAGGCCGAGCGCGAGCGGATTTTCGAGCCTTTTTACCGCCTGCGCGGCCATGGCGAGAGCGCGGGCGGCGTGGGGCTGGGCCTGAGTCTGGTGCGCCAGATCGCCGAGCGGCACGGCGGCAGCGTGCACTGCGAGCCGCGCCCCGGTGGCGGCAGCTGCTTCGTGTTGCGGCTGCCGCTGCGTTGACCTCAACCGATCAGGCGCTGGAGTGCTTCGCGGTATTTGGCCGCAGTCTGCTCGATCACTTCGCGTGGCAAGCGCGGCGCCGGTGGCGTTTTGTTCCACGGCCGTCCGTCCACCTGTGCCGTCTCCAGCCAGTCGCGCAGGTACTGCTTGTCGAAGCTCGGCGGATTGATGCCTTCCTGATACGATTCTGCGGGCCAGTAACGCGACGAATCGGGCGTGAGCACCTCGTCCATCAGCGTCAGCGTGCCGTCCGCATCCAGGCCGAACTCGAACTTCGTGTCGGCGATGATGATACCCCGCGTGGCCGCATAGTCGCTGGCCGTTTGGTACAGGCGGATCGATAGGTCACGGATACGCGCGGCCAGATCAGGCCCGATGCGGGCGGCCATTTCGTCGAACGTGATGTTTTCGTCGTGCTCGCCCACGGCCGCCTTGGCCGCCGGGGTGAAGATCGGCGCGGGCAGCCGCGAGGCCAGGCGCAGCCCCGCGGGCAGCGGCACGCCACATACCGACTGCGATTGCTGGTACTCCTTCCACCCGCTGCCGGCCAGGTAGCCGCGCACCACCGCTTCCACCGGGATGGGCTGCAGCCGCTTGACCAACATCGATCGCCCGCGCACCAGCTCGCGCTCATCGGGGGCCACGACGCTCAGCGGATCCTCACCCGTCAGGTGGATGGGGCAAAGGTTGGCCCCCTTGGGCCCCAGCTTGTCGAACCAAAACAGACTCAAGCGCGTCAGCAGCTCGCCCTTGCCCGGGATGGGCTCGCCCATGATGACATCGAACGCACTGATGCGGTCGGTGGCCACCATGAGGATGCGGTCGGTGCCGACCGCGTAGTTGTCGCGTACCTTGCCGCGCGCGAGCAGCGGCAGCGAGTGGAGTTGGGTGGTGTGCACCGCTTGTATCATGCCGTCGATGGTAGCGCATCTCGACTCGGGGCCAGCTGGTGACTGCGTTGTCCGTCTCCACGGGTCAATCGTCGACGGCATCGACATCATGCACAGCGTCGAGCCGATGCATGACATAGGCGTACAGCACGACGATGGCCACATAGGTCAGCAACGCGCCCTGAGCGGCCACCCAGTAGCTGAACGGCCAACCGAAAAAATCGAAGCGTAGCTCGCGCGCGAAGTACGCGACGACGAACGTCACCCCAAACCAGATCACCAGCAGTGCGCTCGTGATGACCAGAACGCAACGCCAATATCGTTGCTGCACGTCGTGCGGTCGCTGCATCGTGCGCTATCCCACCTGCCCCACCTTGAGCATGTTGGTGCCGCCCGGCGTGCCCATCGGCTCGCCGGCGGTGATCACGTACCGGTCGCCCGTCTGCAGGCGTCCGCGTGATTTCAGGTGTTGTTCCGCCTGCATCAGCGCCGTGTCCCGATCGGCACTGCCGCCCGCGATGCGCAGCGCGTGCACATTGCGGTACAGGGCAAGGCGCCGTGCCGTGCTCACGCGTGGCGTGATGGCAAAGATCGGGATGTCCACCGTGGGGCGGCTCATCCACAGCGGCGTGGAGCCGGACTCGGTCAGGGCGATGATGGCGCGCGCTTGCAGGTGCGATGCAATGAACAGCGCGCCGAGCGCGATCGATTGGTCGATACGCGCGAATCTCTTGCCGATGAAGTCGGCATCGAGCGCGTCGTGGTACGCTTGCTCCGCCGCCAGGCAGATGCGCGCCATCTCCTGTACCGTCTGCAGCGGGAATTTGCCGGCGGCGGTCTCGGCGCTCAGCATCACGGCGTCGGTGCCATCGAGCACCGCGTTGGCCACATCGCTGACTTCGGCGCGCGTGGGCACCGGTGCGTGAATCATGCTCTCCATCATTTGCGTGGCGGTGATCACGAGCCGATCGTGCTCGCGTGCCAGCGCGATCATGCGCTTTTGCAGCGCCGGCACGGCCGCATTGCCCACCTCGACCGCGAGGTCGCCGCGCGCGACCATGATGCCGTCGCTGGCCAGCAGAATCGCTTCCAGCTCGGGGATGGCTTCGGCACGCTCGATTTTGGCAATCAAGCCGGGGCGATGGTCATCGGTGGCGGCTTCATCGCACAGGCGGCGCGCCAAGCGCATGTCGTCGGCGTTCTTGGGAAAGCTCACCGCCACATAGTCGGCCCGTAGCGCCATGGCGGTGGCGATGTCGGCCATGTCCTTGGGGGTGAGCGCGGGGGCGGTCAACCCCCCGCCGCGCTTGTTGATGCCCTTGTGGTTGGACAGCTCGCCCCCCACCACGACGCGGGTGTGCACGGCCGCGCCTTCCACGCGGACCACTTCCAGCTCGATCAGGCCATCGTTGAGCAGCAAGATGTCGCCGGGCACCACGTCGCGTGGCAACTCCTTGTAGTCCAGGCCGACCACGGTTTCGTCGCCCGGCTCCGTCCGGGTGGCGTCGAGCACGAACGGCGCTCCCTCGCGCAGGGTGACACGGCCATGGGCGAACTTGCCCACCCGAATCTTGGGACCCTGCAGGTCGGCCATGATGGCCACCTCTTTGCCCAGGCGCTGTGCTGCGGCGCGCACGCGCTCGGCACGCTGGCGGTGATCGTCGGCGCTGCCGTGAGAAAAATTCAGGCGCACGACATCGACGCCCGCCTGCAGCATGGCCTCGAGCATGTCGGGGGCATCGGACGCGGGTCCGAGGGTGGCAACGATTTTGGTGGCGCGCAATGGCATGGGGTCTCCTCGCAAGGTTGGGGCGGACCACCCGCGGGGGGTGGTGGCGCCGGATTTGGGTATTCTCCACCCCCTATCGTAGTACGCATGCGTGACAGCGCTTTGATACAGTGGCTGCATGAACGCCGAACGCCCCACTCGACGGCCGCCAGCCAAGCCGTTGGCGGGCGTGCGCATCGTCAGCCTGGCGCTCAACTTACCTGGGCCGGCCGCCGTGATGCGGCTGCGGGCGCTGGGCGCCCGCTGCACCCCGATCGAGCCGCCCACGGGCGATCCCATGCGGCACTACAGCGCTGCCGCCTACGCACGCCTGCACCGGGGTGTGGACGCGATCGAGCTGGATCTCAAAAGCGTGGCCGGCCAGCGTCGCTTGGCGCGCCGGCTCGACCGCGCCGACGTGTTGCTCACGGCCTTTCGCCCGTCGGCGCTGGCGCGGCTCGGGTTGGACGCCGATACCCTGCGCGCCCGCTGGCCGCGCCTGTGCGTGGTGCGCATCGTCGGCGGGCCGGGCGCGCGGGCCGAGGAGGCCGGGCACGATCTGACCTATCAGGCCGAGGCGGGCCTGATCGATGGCGAGACGATGCCGCCCAGCCTGCTGGCCGACATGGCTGGCGCCCTGCTGGCCGTCGAAGCGGTGCTGGCCGCACTCATCGTGCGCGAACGGACCGGTCATGGCGGGATCCATGACGTGGCGCTGAGTGACGCCGCCCGCTGGCTGGCGCTGCCGCGCGACTGGGGCCTGACCACGCCCGGCGGGCTGTTGGGTGGTGCCCATGCTGGGTACCGGATCTACCGCTGCGCTGACGGGCGGGTGGCGGTGGCAGCGTTGGAGCCCCACTTCGCCCACCGCTTGGGCGAGCTGGCCGGGCTGGGCGCACTGACCCCGCAGGCGTGCCTGCAGCCAGCCACCGCGCAAGCCTTGGCGCGCTGGTTCGGGCAACGCACGCGCGCGCAGCTGCGGGCGCTGGCGCGCCGGCATGATTTGCCGTGGGTGGTGTTGGAGTGACCATGGGCCAACAAACGAAACGATGGGTCGGAGTCGCCGTCCTACTAGGGCTGGCGGCGGCTGCGGCATGGTGGATGACGCAGCCGGTGCCGGTGCGCGTGGTGACCCTGGAGGCGCGGCCCGTGCAGATGTCGGTGGTCGTGGCCGGCCGCGTAGCGGCGGCGCGCGAGACGACCCTGGCCAGCACGGTGACCGGACGGGTATGGGCCACCCCCGTGGCCGAGGGGGCAGCGGTCCGGGCCGGCACCCCGCTCGTGGTGCTCGACAGCGACGAATGGCGTGCGGCGGTCGCACAAGCACGGGCGCAGCAGGCTGACGCGCGCAATCAACTGGCAGAGGCCGAGCGGCAGGCGGCCCGACAGCGCGTGGCCCAGGCCGACGCTGCGCTGCGGCAATCGCGCGCTCGCCTGGACTAGACGACCGTGCGGGCACCCACGGACGGTGCGTTGCCTGTGCGCGCCGGTGTTGACGTGGGGGTGCAGGTGATCGATCCCGCGCCGAACTTGCCCGAAGGTGGGCGCGTCGAGGTGCGGCCGTGAGGTTCGTCTGGACGGTGGCGTGGCGGCTGCTACGCGATGGGCGGTTTCAGACCTGGCTCATCGTCGGCGGGGTCACGATCGGGGTGGCGGTGGTGGTCTACATCACGGCCATCATCGATGGCTTGCAGGTCAACATCATCGACCGCACGCTGTCGTCGCAGGCGCACGTGGTGCTGCGCCCGGCCGAGCGGCTCAACCAGCGGGCCTGGGACGCGCGGGCGGAAGTGCGCACGCTGGCCGACGTGCGCAAGCGCACCCAGCGCGAGGCCACCATCGGCGATGTCGATGCGGTGCTCGCCGCCGTGCGGGCCGTGCCGGGGGTGCAAGCCGCCGCAGCGGTGGCGTCCGGCCCGGGCGTGGCCCAGCAGGGCGGGGTGCGCAAGGCCATTGTCGTGCTGGGCGTGGATTTGGCGGATTTTCAGCAGGTCATCCGGCTGGACGACAAACGCCGCGAGGGCACGCTCTCGCTCGCCGCGGGCGAGGCGCTGATCGGCAGCGAGCTGGCCTCCGATCTCGGGCTGGCGCCTGGGGCGCGCGTGCGGCTGCAGTCCGCGTCCGGTGAGGTGCTGTCGGTGCGCGTCGCGGGGGTGTTGGATTACGGCGTGCAAGATCTCAACCGTCGGCGTGTGTTGCTGCCGCTGCGCGATGCGCAAAGCTTGCTGGGCTACGGGCGGGAGGTCACCGAAATCGACGTGCGCGTGCAGCGCTTGTTCGAGGCGCAGCGCCTGGCGGCGGATCTGTCGCGGGTCACGGGGTTGACCGCCGAGAGCTGGCAGGCCGCCAACGGCCAGCTGGTGACCGCCTTGCGCAGCCAGAGCGCGTCGGGCCTGATGATCCGGTTCTTCGTGACGCTGGCGGTGGCGTTGGGCATCGCCAGCGTGTTGGTGGTGTCGGTCGTGCAGCGCCAGCGCGAAATCGGCATCCTGCGCGCCATGGGCACGCCCCGACAGCGCATCCTGGCCGTCTTTTTGCTGCAAGGGGGGATCGTGGGCCTGGGCGGGTCGTTGCTGGGCACGGCGCTGGGGGCGGCGCTGGCCGTGGGATTTACGCGCGTGGCCCGCAACGCCGACGGCAGCCCGCTGTTTCCGATCGTGCTGCAGCCGGAGCTGTTCGTCTCCAGCGCCGCGCTGGCCACGCTGGTCGGGGTACTGGCCGCCTGGCTGCCCGCGCGGCGTGCGGCGCGGCTCGACCCCGTGGAGGCGATCCGTGGCTGAGGTGCTGCGTCTGCAGGGCGTGCGCAAGCGCTACGGCGGGGGCGCGTCCCCGATCGTCGAGGTGCTGCACGGCATCGACCTGACGCTGGCGGACGGCGCGTTTGCCGCGCTCGTGGGTCCATCGGGGTCGGGCAAGTCCACGCTGCTCAACCTCATCGGGCTGCTCGAGACGCCGTCGGAAGGCGAAATCTGGCTGGCCGGCCAGCCCGCCCACGCCGCCTCGGAGGCGCACCGCACCGCCTGGCGCAACCAATACCTCGGCTTCATTTTCCAGTTTCACCATCTGCTGGGCGCTTTCAGCGCCGAAGAGAACGTGCTGATGCCCGTGCTGGCGGCCGGGCGCGGTCGCATCCACGCCGACGACCGCCGCCGCGCCCGCCTGCTTCTGGAGCGCACGGGTTTGGCGGCGCACGCGCATAAACGGCCGGTGCAGCTCTCCGGAGGCCAACAGCAGCGCGTGGCCATCGTGCGCGCGCTCATGAACCGCCCGCGATTGGTGCTGGCCGACGAACCCACGGGCAACCTGGACTCCCGCACCGCGCAAGAGGTCTTTGCCCTGCTGCGCGAGCTCAACCGCGACGAAGGCACGGCATTTCTCATCGTCACGCACGACGCGGGGCTGGCGGCTCGCTGTGATCGGCAGGTGTATTTGCAAGATGGGCGGCTGGTGCGGGACTCGGCAAGGGTTGCGTGATAAGCGCTATCAATGGGCTAAACAGAATCAATTGATAATCGTATTGAGAATCGCTACCATGACCCCATCATCCCCTGCACATCGAGGAGTACGGTCATGGCACGCATCCGTCGCATCGTCCACACCCACCGCTTGGCGCTGCTGAAAACCGCCACCTACTACGTGCTGCACATCACGGTAGCGGCGGCCGTTGCCTACGCCGTCACGGGCAACCTGTGGGCGGCGCTGACCCTGTCGTTGCTGGAGCCCACGGTGCAGGCAGTAGCGTACTTTTTCCACGAGCGCGCCTGGGCGCGGGTGGTGGCGCGCGCGCAACCGCGGCAGACGCCGCGCCTTGCACCGTCCGTTGCCGCGGGTTCATCGGCGCTGGGCTGAACGGGTGCATTGGCGCCCATGCAGTCACGGCTGCCGCCACCGGCGCGTGGGGCCCGTGGGGGCTTTCTACAATCGGAGCCTCATGCTGCCGCCTGTCGCCGTTGCGCAGGCGACGACCCCCAGGAGGTTCCACCATGGCCGAATCCCCATCGGACTCGCGCGCGCAGCTCAAGCGCGCCGCGCTCGATTACCACGAGCACCCCACACCGGGCAAACTGTCGGTGACGCCGACCAAGGCACTGTCCAACCAACGTGACTTGGCGCTGGCGTATTCGCCCGGGGTGGCCGCGCCCTGTGAGGAGATCGTCGCCGACCCGGCCAACGCCTTTCGCTACACCGGCCGCGGCAACTTGGTGGCGGTGATCACCAACGGCACGGCGGTGCTGGGTCTGGGCGACATCGGGCCGCTGGCGGCCAAGCCGGTCATGGAAGGCAAGGCGGTGCTGTTCAAAAAGTTCGCCGGCATCGACGTTTTCGACATCGAAGTCAACGAAAAAGACCCCGATCGACTGGTGGACATCATCGCCGCACTGGAGCCCACGTTTGGCGGCGTCAACCTCGAGGACATCAAGGCACCCGACTGCTTCTACATCGAGCGCCGGTTGCGCGAGCGCATGAAGATCCCGGTGTTTCACGACGATCAGCACGGCACGGCCATCGTCGTGGGCGCGGCGCTGCTCAATGGCCTGCACGTGGTGGGCAAGTCGCTGCAGGACATCAAGCTGGTGACGTCGGGTGCCGGGGCGGCGGCGCTGGCGTGCCTGAACCTGCTCGTCAAACTGGGTTTGCCGCGCCAAAACATCTGGGTGACCGACCTGGCGGGTGTGGTGTACGAGGGCCGCACCGAACTGATGGACCCGGACAAGGCCCCCTTTGCGCAGCGCACCGACGCGCGCACGCTGGCCGAGGTCATCGAGGGGGCCGACGTCTTTCTGGGCCTGTCCGCAGGCGGTGTGCTCAAGCCCGAGATGGTGGCGCGCATGGCGCCGCGTCCGCTCATCTTTGCGCTGGCCAACCCGACACCCGAAATCCTGCCCGAGCAGGTGCGCGCGGTGCGCGATGACGCCATCATGGCCACGGGGCGCAGCGACTACCCGAATCAGGTCAACAATGTTCTGTGCTTTCCGTACATCTTCCGGGGGGCGCTCGATTGCGGGGCCACCACCATCACCGACGAAATGGAAATCGCCGCCGTGCACGCGATCGCCGAGCTGGCGCGCGCCGAGCAAAGCGAAGTGGTGGCGCAGGCGTACGCGGGGGAGAAGCTCGCCTTCGGGCCGGAGTACCTGATCCCCAAGCCGTTCGACCCGCGGCTGATGATGCGCATCGCCCCTGCGGTGGCCGAGGCGGCGGCGCGCAGTGGCGTCGCCCAGCGGCCCATTGCCGACCTGGATGCCTACCGCGAGCGGCTGCAGACCTTCGTGTTCGCGTCGGGCACGCTGATGAAGCCGGTGGTTGCCATCGCCAAGCAGGCGCGCTACAAGAGCGTGGCCTATGCCGAGGGCGAGGAGGAGCGCGTGCTGCGCGCCGCGCAGGTGGTGGTCGACGAGGGGCTGGCGCGTCCGGTGCTCATCGGGCGGCCCGCCGTGATCGCCCAGCGCATCGAGCGCTTTGGGCTGCGGCTGCGCGCCGGCGACGATTACGACGTGGTCAACGTCGAGCAGGATCACCGCTACCGCACCTTCTGGCAGGACTACCACCAGCTGATGGAGCGCCGCGGCGTGACGCCGCAGATGGCCAAGATCGAGATGCGCCGCCGCCTCACGCTCATCGGGGCCATGCTGCTGCGCCATGGCGAAGTGCATGGGCTCATTTGCGGCACCTGGGGCACGCCGGCCATGCACCTGCACTATATCGATCAGGTGATCGGCAAACGACCGGGCGCCCAAGCCTATGCGGCCATGAACGCCATCCTGCTGCCCGGGCGGCAGGTGTTCTTGGTCGACACCCACATCAACGTCGACCCCAGCGCCGAGCAACTGGCCGAGATCACGCAGATGGCCGCGCGCAAGATCATGCGCTTTGGCATCACGCCCAAAGCGGCGTTGCTGTCGCATTCCAACTTTGGCTCCTCCGACGCCCCGAGCGCGGTCAAGATGCGCAAGGTGCTGGCCATCCTGCGCGAGCAGGCCCCTTGGCTGGAAGTGGACGGCGAGATGCACGGCGACGTGGCGCTGGACGCGGCCGCGCGCCAGCAGATCATGCCGCGCAGCACTCTGCATGGTGAGGCCAACCTGCTGGTGTGTCCCAATGTGGACGCGGCCAACATCGCCTACAACCTGCTCAAGACCGCGGCCGGTGGCGGTATCGCCATCGGCCCGATGCTGCTGGGGGTGGCCAAACCCGTGCACATCTTGACCGCCAGCTCCACGGTGCGCCGCATCGTCAACATGACGGCGCTGACCGTCGCCGAGGCCAACGTGGGGCCGCGCGCGGTGGGCGCCGCCGACGGCACGGGCGAGCCATCCGGCCGCGCCTGAGCGCGCACGCCCATCCGCAGCACAAGACTTCCGATTTGTCAAGATCTTGCAATCCGCGGACGGTTCAGGCACACTTGCGCGCTTGATTTCAGGGTTTACCCCAAGAGAGGATCGGGTGCGCAACGGGTGGCGTTGGTCGTGGCTGGCCTGGCTCGCGGCTTTGGTCTGGTGGGCGGCGGCGCTGCCGACGCTGGCGCGCGGCGACGTCGAGCCGACACCGGCGGCGGCCGAGATGCCCGTGGTCGCACTGGCCGAGCTGCCGCGCGAGGCACAGGTGGTCATGCGCCTGATCCGACAAGGGGGGCCCTTTCCGTACGAGAAGGACGGCACGGTGTTTTTCAACCGCGAGCGATTGCTGCCCGCCCAAAAACGGGGCTACTACCGCGAGTACACGGTACCCACGCCTGGTTTGACGCACCGGGGTGCGCGCCGCATCGTCTGCGGCGGCTGGACGCCCACCGTGCCCGACGCCTGCTACTACACGGCCGATCACTACGCGAGCTTTCGCCGCATTGTGCCGTGACGCGCAGGAATCCGTTTTTCCATCGATCTCTCGCTTGGACCCAATGACCATGGAACAGCCGCTGCGCAACGTTCGACCCAACATCGTCCAGTCGATTCGCGCCTTCACGGTCAAAGACCTGCAGGCCGCCGCCGAGGCGCTGGGCCACCACTTCCTGTACGCCAACCTGGCCACGGCCCAGAACAAGCAGGACATCCTGGAGCTGATCTCGAATCAGTATCAGCTGCCGCCGCACAACGGCAAAAACCTGGATGCCTTGTACGACTGCCTGACCGATACGGTCTACAAGTCGGGGCCGCAGACCGGCTTCATAGTGGTGCTGGAGCACATCCCCACGAGCCCCAAGTTCGACAAGGAAGCGCGCGAGCAGCTGCTCGACGTCTTCCGTGATGTGGCCGACTTTTGGGCTGAGCGCAAGGTGCCGTTCCGCTGTTTTTATTCGTTCTCGGTGGCGCGGGCGCCCAAGCCGGCCGATCTGGCCGCCACCGACGAGCCGTTGTTGACCGACAAGCTGGTCGACGTCAGCCCGCAGGCGTTGCGCATGAGCAGCCCGTTCAACGCGGGCTACTGGCTCAGCGCGGCCTGACCGCCTGGCCCCGGGGCGGCGGTCCCGTCCTGCTCGGGAGTCCTGCCTCGGGGTTCAGGGGTGCGCGGGGCCGCCCAACGCTTGCGCCAGCGCCACGTATTCGGCCACGGGCACCTCCTCGGCGCGGCGCTGCGTGTCGAAAGCCCCGCCGTAGCCCCGCGCCTCGAGCCAAGGGCCCAGGGTGTGGCGCAGCAGCTTGCGCCGCTGCGAAAACGCCACTTGCACCAGCGCTTCCAGCAGCGCCACGTCCAGCGCCGCGGGCGTGGGCCAGGGCACCATGCGTACGACGGCGCTGTCCACGCGCGGGGGCGGCTCGAACGCCTGCGGCGGCACGAGCAGCACCGTCTCCATGGCATAGCGCCATTGCAGCATGACGCTCAGCCGCCCATAGGCCGCGGTGGCGGGCGTGGCCACCATGCGGTCGACCACTTCCTTTTGCAGCATGAAGTGTTGGTCCAGCACGCGGTCGGCCCAGGCCAGCACGTGAAACAGGATGGGGGTGGAGATGTTGTACGGCAAGTTGCCGACCACGCGCAGGCGCCGTGGGACGGCCGCTCCCGGTGTGTTGCCGCAGTGCGCGGCGAGGGCTCCGAAGTCCACCTGTAGCACGTCGGCTTCGACCACCTCCAGCTGCGGGTGACGGCGCAGGCGCGCAGCGAGGTCGCGGTCGAGCTCGATCACCGTTAGCCGCCCCAGCCGCTCGACCAAGGGCTGCGTGAGCGCCCCCAGGCCGGGGCCGATTTCCACCATGCAGTCACCCGGCTCGGGGTCGATCGCGCGCACGATGGCGTCGATGACCGCGGGGTCGCTTAGAAAATGTTGTCCGAAGCGTTTGCGGGCCCGGTGACCGTGGGTGTTGCCAGTGACGCGGCGGGACGGCTTCACTGCGGTGCCTCGCGGATTTCGATATAGGCACGGCTGCGTTGCTCGCGCAACCGCTCGGCCAGGGTTTCATCGGCCTTGCGCTCCCGCAACAGGGAACGTACGGCGTCGCGCAGCTCGCGCGGGCTGCGCTCGACCGTGCGGCGCTCCTGCACCTCGATCAGGTGCACGCCAAAGCGCGACACCACCGGGGCCGACACCTGCCCAGGGGCGAGCGCGTCCATCGCCTCCTCGAACTCGGGCACGAACATCCCCGGCGTGGCCCAGCCAAGCGCGCCGCCGTCACGGGCCGAGGCGTCCTCGCTGATCTCGCGCGCCGCGGCGTCGAAGCTCGTTTGTCCCGACACGATGCGTTCGCGCACCGCCTGCAGGCGTGCGATGGCGGCGCGCTGGCTGGCCTCGTCGTTGGCGCGCAGCAGAATGTGGCGCACGCGGGTTTGCGTGACCGTGGGCTCGGGCAGATCGACGTGCCGCTTGGTCAAGACCTTGAGCACGTGAAAGCCCGCGCCGCTGCGCAGCGGACCCGCGACGTCGCCCGGGCGCAGGTCGCGTACCGCTTCCCAGAACAGGGTGGGATAGCGGTCGGCGCTGCGCAGGCCCAGGCGTCCGCCGTTGGCGGCTTCGGGCGCCTGCGTGTGGCGCCGTGCCAGGGCGGCAAAGTCCTCACCGGCCCGGGCGCGCTGCGCGATCTCTTCGGCTTGCTGGCGCGCGCGCGCCAGCGCCTCGCCACTGGCGTTGTCGGGCACCGCGATCAACACTTGCGCCAGCTCCAGCGCGGTGCGCGTTGGGTCGGCGCCCGCCTGGTGTTGGCGCAGGTAGGCGTCGATCTCGCTTTCGCTGACGCGGGCCTGCGACGCCTCGCGCTCGCGCAGGCGCTGCAGCAGCAGCTCGTTGCGCAGGTTGGCACGCAGCGTGGCCGGTGTCAGCCCGGCTTGCGGCAGGCGCGCACGCAGCTCGGCGACGCTGAGCCCATTGCGGCGTGCCACCTCGGCCTCGGCAGCGTCGATGGCCGCCTCGTCCACGCGGATACCACTGTCGGCAGCCCATTGCAGCAGCACCTTTTCGTCGATGAGCTGATCGAGCACCTGGCGTGCCAGGGCGGTACGTTCGGCAGGCGACGCGTTGGCGGGGACTTCGATGCGCGCCAGCCGCGCACGCAGCTCCGAGGCGGCGATCGGCTCCCCGTTGACCAGGGCCACGACGTAGTCGGCCGTCGCCGCCGCGCCGGCCGGCATCTGGGCCGGGGCGGTCAAAGGGGCCGCGAGCGCCAGGGCACACAGCAGGCTCGCGGCAGCACGGCGGATCGGGAGGGACTCATTCATAGCGTTCGAAGCGGCTGGGCGGGTTGACGTCCTCGCGCAGGTAGCGGTAGCGCGGAATCTGCGTGCGCAAGGTCTGCAACGGGTTGCTGCCCAAGCGGGAGAAACCCGAGAATTCGAGCTGGAACAGGATGCGCTGGTTGGCGCTGGTGCGGCTTTGCTGCAGGCGCTCGAGCACCACGCGCCCGATCCAGCAACCAGCATCGTATTCGAAGCCCGCGACCAGATCGACGATGCGCCGGTCGGTGAAGCTGTAGTTGATCCGGCCCACACCGTACCACTGGCCGGGGCCCAGCGCGCGGCCCGGCACGGCGGCGGGCGCTCGCTCGCCCAGCAGGGCCGCCAGCGGCCACTGCCAGCCGAGGTCGAGCTGGCGGCTGCGGGCGGTGGTGGTTTCATTGTTGCGGTACGCCACGCTCAGCACCCGGTACGGGCCCGGCATGTAGCGCGCCGACAGCAGCGTGCGCACCGACGTGCGGCGCGCCGTGTTGTACTGCCACGTGCCCCCCAGGGCCCACGCGGGCGTCCAGTTGACGGTGGCGCCGATCAGGATGTCGCTGCGGCCTTCGGCGGCCACGCCTTCGTTGGGCAGCGTCACGCGCTGGTCTTGCAAGCGCAGCCGCTGTGCCAGGCCGATGGAAGCGAGCTCGCGCCCGTCGTCCAGCGCGTACAGGCGCGTGCTCAACCCGTAGGTCAGCGCGCGCAGGTCGGCGATGCGGTCGTGCCCGCCATAGGGGTTGGGCGCAAAAATCGTCGCCGGGTTGAAGTCGAACACCGCGCTGTCGTACACCGGCAGCAAGCGCTGGTCGCGGTACGGGGTGGCCGACAGCAGCACGCGCGGTTCCAGCGTTTGTGCCACGGCACGGTCGAACAGCACGGTCTCGCGCTCGAAGAACAAGCCCGCATCCAGTGCCGCCGTGGGCAGTGCCACGCTGGTGCTGCGTCGCCCGTCGCCGATGGGCTGATCGAACCGGTAGTGCCGAACGTGCGCTTGCAGGCTGGGCTCGACGTACCAACCCGGGGCCTCCCAGCGGCGGCTCAGCCGCACCACCCCCAATGCGCGCGTGCCATCGACGTCGGTGCGCTGGTCGCCCGCCGACACGCCGTCCCACACGGTGGGCAGCCGGTCGGTGGCGAAATGCGTGAGCTCCGCGTCGGCCGTCAGGCGCCAGCCGTCCAAGCCGGCCAGCGCTAACCGGCCCGGGCGGTAGCGCAGCGCTACGCTGGGTAGCCGGTCGTAGGGTGCCACGATTTGATCCGAGCCGATCGGCACCAGCGTGCGCGACGCGCCCAGCGTTTGCCAGCGCTGTGCGGCCAGGCTGTACGACCACGGCCCCGCCCCGCCACTGAGCACGGCCTCGTTGAGCAACAGCCGCGCCGCCAGGTTGGTGATGACCGCGGTGCGCGGGAAGTCGCGCCAGTAGTCGTCGTCGCTGACGCGGTTGAGGTTGAGCCGCACGCCCGCACCCGGCAGCCATTCGATGGGCGGCAGCGCGTGCTGGTGCTGGATGGCGTAGGCCCAGCGGTCGCGGTCGCGCAGGCGGTCGTTGCCCATCCACGCCGCGCGCACCTGTCCGCCGTACGTGCGCTCCAGGTAGCGGTATTCGCCGCCAAGGTCCACGCCGCGCTTGGTCATCAGCGTCGGGTACAGCGTGGCGTCGCGGTTGGGGGCCAGGTTCAGGTAGTACGGGACCGTGGTCTCGAAGCCGCTGCGGTTGTCCAGGTTGAAGGTCGGCGGCAGCAGTCCCGTCTTGCGCGCATCCGACAGCGGGAAGCTGATCCACGGCGCGGCCAACAGCGGCACACCTTGAAACTCCAACCGCCCGCCGACGGCCTCGCCGGTGTCGGTGGACAGATCGAAGCGCACCTCGTCCGCCGTTACCGCCCACGCCGGTGTCCAGCGCGATCCGGGCGGGCGCTCGCAGGTGCTGTAGCGCACATCGTGCGCCACGGCGCGGTTCTCGTCCAGAAAGTCGACGCGGCTGGCTTCGCCCTGCCCGCCCGTGCGCAGGAATTGGAAGCGCACGTCGTCGAAGCGCCCCTCGAAGGTGTCGAGCTTGAGTTGCAGCCGCGCGCCTTCGTAGACGTCGCCCTGGCGGTGGATGCGCACGCCCCCGCTGGCCAGTGCCGTGTCGTCCGTGGCGCGGTGCTCGAGTCGCTCGGCGCGCACGGTGACGTCGTGCCGGCGCAACACGGCGGCGCCTTCCACGACCGTGACCTCATCGACCTTACCCTCGATACGCTGCCCTTCGACGGTCGTCGGCGTTTTGCCGCGCAGCGCGGGGGGTAGCTGCTCCAGCAGCGTCAGCGACGGTTGCAGCAGCAGGGGCTCGGCGGCGGCCGAGCCCGCCAGACCCAGCAGCCCCAGCCACCAGCCGACACGCAACCGACCACGCCCGGCGGTCGAGCGCCGGGCGGGCGGGGGCGAGGTGGCGAGGCGGATCGGCACGGTCGGAAAGCGAAGCTCGAAGCCTTCGTAGAATGCCGTCGATTATCCATGAGCACCACCCACCTCCCCTCCCCCATCGATTGGCCCGATGCGGCGCGCGCCCGCGCGTTCGACCAATGGTTGCAGGGCCTCGCGGCCGAGCATGGCGTGCAGCCCGACACGCTGCGGCTGGCCAGCGCGGACGCGAGTTTCCGGCGTTACTTTCGCGTCGACAGCGCGCAAACACCCGACGGCACCCTCATCGTGATGGACGCGCCGCCCGCCCACGAGGACTGTCGCCCCTTCGTGCGCGTGGCCGCGCTCATGCACGCTGCGGGCGTGCGCGCGCCGCGGGTGTTGGCGTGGGACGAGGCGCAGGGGTTTCTGTTGCTGACCGACCTGGGCGAGCAGACCCTGTTGGACGCGCTCGATCCGGCGCGGCCGGAGGCGGCGCTGCCCTACTTCAAGGACGCGATCGCCGCCCTGGTGGCGTGGCAGCAAGCCTCGCGCCCGGGCGAGTTGCCGCCGTACGACGAGGCGCTGCTGCGGCGCGAACTCGCGCTCTTTTCCGACTGGTACGTGGCGCGTCACCGGGGCTTGACGCTGACGGACGCCCAACGCCAGACGCTGGCCGCGACGTTCGACCTCATCGTGCAGCGCGTGCTGGCGCAGCCCACGGTATGGGTGCACCGCGACTTCATGCCGCGCAACCTCATGCTGCCCCACGGCGACTTCGACCCCACGCGGCCCGACGGGCGGTTGGGCGTGCTGGATTTTCAGGACGCGGTGCACGGGCCACTGACCTACGACATCGCCAGCCTGATGCGCGACGCCTTCCTGAGCTGGGACGAGGAGGTGGTGCTCGACGTCACCATCCGCTACTGGGAAGCAGCGCGCCGCGCCGGCTTGCTCGACGCCGAGGGTTGGGCGCAGGACTTCGGCGCCTTTTACCGCGCGGTGGAGTGGATGGGGTTGCAACGGCACCTGAAAGTCGCTGGCATCTTTGCCCGCTTGACGCTGCGCGACGGCAAGCCGCGCTACCTGGCCGATGCGCCGCGTTTTATCGGCTATATCCGCCACACCGCTGCCCGCTACCGCGAGCTGGCCCCGCTGCTGCGCCTGCTCGACGCCATCGAAGGGCAGGACTCCCCGACGGCGTACTCCTTTGGCCGCCTGGGCTGACACGGCGCCACCGGAGCCGAGCGCATGCCCGTGCCGCGCATCCACCACCCCGAGCCGCTGCAGCCCGGCGTGCTGCTGACCTTGCCGTCAGCGGCCAGCCGCCACGTGCAGGTGCTGCGCTTGCAGCCCGGCGACGCGCTCACCCTGTTTGGCGACCCCGTGCGCGGTGGGGAGTGGCACGCGCGCGTGACCACCATGGGGCGCCAGCAGGTGCAAGTGCAGGTGCTGGCGCACCACGCCGTCGAACGCGAGCCCGCGCGGGCGGTGCACCTGGCCGTGGGCATGCCCGCCAACGAACGCATGGACTGGTTGATCGAAAAGGCCACCGAGCTGGGCGTCGCCAGCGTGCAGCCCCTGGTGAGCGCACGCACCGTACTGCGCCTGACCGGCGAGCGTGCCGCCAAAAAAGTGGCCCACTGGCAGGCGGTGGCGGTGGCGGCGTGCGAACAGTGCGGCGGCAACCGGGTGCCGCTCCTGCACCCGGTGCGCGAGTGGCGCGATTGGCTGGCGCACGCCGGGGCGCTGGCCGACGGCGTGCCGGGCGCCTACCTGTCGCTGAGCAACGGGGCGCTGCCTTGTGCGGCGTGGGCGCAGGCCATCGGCCCGGCCTGCCGCGTGGTGCTGGGGCCCGAGGGCGGCCTCACCGCCGCCGAGGAGGCCGCGTTGCAGGCCGCGGGCTGGCAGCCCCTCTCGCTGGGCGCGCGCGTGCTGCGCAGTGAAACCGCGGCCGTCGCCGCGCTGGCCGTGCTGACCCTGACCTGAGCGGGGGTGCCGTCAGCCGTGCAACAGCGGGCCGAGTGCCGTGATCGAGGGATCGGTGTCAATCACCTCTAGCGGCCAGCGGCGGCCGGCCGCGTGGTCCTCGATGCAGCGCCACACCAGCGGACTGCGGTGGCGCTCGCAACTGGCGCGCACCTCGTCGCGCGTCAGCCACACGGTGCGCACGATGCCCGCGTCCAACGCGCGCCCCGCCACCACCTCGCCCAGCTCACCCGTGAACGCCAAGCGCAGGTAGGTCACGTCCTCTCCCCGCTCGGGGCGCTGGAAGCGCGACAGGTAGATCCCGAGCAGCGCCGTGGGCGTGAAACGGTGGGCCGTTTCTTCCAACACCTCGCGCGCGCAGGCCTGCACGGGGCCCTCGCCCGGGTCCAGGTGACCCGCAGGGTTGTTGAGCCGCAGGCCATCGGGGGTGTGTTCTTCCACCAATAGATATCGCCCCGCGCGCTCGATGATCGCTGCCACGGTGACACTGGGTTTCCAACGTTCGGTCATGTCCGGATTATGCGTGACCAGACACGGCAGCGGCGCGCATGATCATGGAAAGCTCCGGTGAGATCGAAGGCGGGTCGGCGATGATATATTGGCCGACAACGCCACCGCTCGCACGATGCGATCGGCGATCGACCCAACAGAGGAGAACCCACCATGCGCATAGGCGTGCCCGCCGAAACGGCGGCACTCGAGACCCGGGTGGCCGCCACCCCGGAGACAGTCAAAAAACTCGTGGCGCAAGGCCACACCGTGCTGGTCCAAAGCGGCGCCGGTGTGGCGGCCAGCGCACCGGATGAGGCCTACCGCGCGGCAGGCGCCGAGATCGTCGATGCCGACGCCGCCCTGGGTGCCGAGCTGGTGCTCAAGGTGCGTGCGCCGTCGGCGAACGAGCTCGCGCGCATGAAGCCGGGCGCCACCCTCGTGGGCATGCTCAACCCCTTCGATGCCGAGGGGCTGCAGCGACTGGCGGCCGCAGGGCTGACCGCGTTTGCACTCGAGGCCATGCCGCGCACCACGCGCGCGCAGAGCATGGACGTGCTGTCCAGCCAGGCCAACATCGCCGGCTACAAAGCCGTGATGCTGGCGGCCAACCACTACCAGCGCCTGTTTCCGATGCTCATGACCGCAGCGGGCACCATCAAGGCCGCGCGGGTCGTGGTGCTGGGCGTGGGGGTGGCGGGCCTGCAAGCCATCGCCACCGCCAAGCGACTGGGCGCGGTGATCGAGGCGTCCGACGTGCGGCCAGCGGTCAAAGAGCAGGTCGAGTCGCTGGGGGCCAAATTTATCGATGTGCCCTACGAGACCGACGAGGAGCGCGAATGCGCACAAGGCGTCGGCGGCTATGCGCGCCCCATGCCGCAGAGCTGGCTCGAGCGCCAAAAGGTCGAAGTCGCCAAGCGCGTGGCGCAGGCCGACGTGGTCATCTCTACCGCGCTCATCCCTGGCCGCCCTGCCCCAACGCTGGTCACCGAAGACATGGTACGCAGCATGAAGCCGGGCTCGGTCATCGTGGATATCGCCGCGGGTCGCGGTCCGGTCGGTCCGCACGGGCAACCCGGGGGCAACTGCCCGTTGACCGTGCCCGACCAAGTGGTCACCGTGCATGGCGTGACCATCATCGGACACACCAACCTGCCCGCGCTGGTGGCCGCCGACAGCTCGGCGCTGTACGCGCGCAACGTGCTGGATTTCCTCAAGCTCATCTGTCCCAAGGACGCCACGGCCGTGCAGGTGCCGCTGGAGGACGACATCGTCAGCGCCTGCCTCGTCACGCAAGGCGGCGAGGTCAAGCGTCGCGCTTGAATGCGGCGTCGTGCCCGATCACTCCACCGTTCGAGGTTTGCCATGGAAGCCATCTCCCCCGTCGTCTTCAACCTCATCATCTTCGTGCTGGCCATCTACGTGGGCTACCACGTGGTGTGGAACGTCACCCCTGCGCTGCACACCCCGCTCATGGCGGTGACCAACGCCATCTCGGCCATCGTGATCGTGGGTGCCATGCTGGCCGCGGCGCTCACCGAAAGCCCGCTGGCCAAGACCATGGGCGTGCTGGCCGTGGCCCTGGCCGCGGTCAATGTCTTCGGCGGCTTCCTGGTCACGCGCCGCATGCTGGAGATGTTCAAGAAGAAGGAACGCAAGGCCCCCGCCGCGGGTGAAGGAGCCGCCCAATGAGCATGAACGTCGTCGTCCTGCTGTACCTGGTCGCCAGCGTCTGTTTCATCCAGGCGCTCAAGGGCCTGAGCCACCCCACCACCTCCATCCGTGGCAACGTCTTCGGCATGGTCGGCATGGCCATTGCCATCGTGACCACCATGGGCCTGATCACCACCCTGGCCGAGCGCATGGCGCTGGACGAAGCCATGGGGCTGGCCTGGGTGGCGCTGGGACTGGTCGCGGGTGGCACGGCGGGCGCCATCATGGCCCGCCGGGTCGAGATGACCAAAATGCCGGAGCTGGTGGCCTTCATGCACAGCATGGTCGGCCTGGCCGCGGTGTGCATCGCCATCGCGGTGGTGGTCGAGCCGTGGGCGTTCGACCTCGCGGCCAAGGGCGGCGACATCCCCGTCGGCAACAAGGTCGAGCTGTTCCTGGGCTCGGCCATTGGCGCCATCACCTTCAGCGGCTCGGTCATCGCGTTTGGCAAGCTGTCGGGCAAGGTCAAATTCCGGCTCTTTCGCGGCGCGCCGGTGGTGTTTCCCGGCCAGCATCTGCTCAACCTGGTGCTGGGGCTGGTCATCATCGCGCTGGGCGTGGTGTTTGCGCTCACCGGCAATTGGACCGCGTTCGCGGTGCTGACGGCGCTGAGTTTCGTGTTGGGCGTGCTCATCATCATCCCCATCGGCGGGGCGGACATGCCGGTGGTGGTGTCCATGCTCAACAGCTACTCCGGCTGGGCGGCGGCGGGTATTGGCTTTTCGCTCAACAACCCCATGCTCATCATCGCGGGCTCGCTGGTGGGCAGCTCGGGCGCGATCCTGAGCTACATCATGTGCAAGGCGATGAACCGCTCGTTCATCAACGTCATCCTGGGTGGCTTTGGCGGGGATGCCGCGAGTGGCGCACAGGCCGACCAGCCCCAGCGTACCGTGCGCAGCGGCAGTGCCGACGATGCGGCGTTCATCCTGTCCAACGCCGAGAGCGTCATCATCGTGCCCGGCTACGGCCTGGCGGTGGCGCGCGCGCAGCACGCGGTCAAGGAGCTGGCGCAAAAGCTCACCGAAAAAGGCATCAGCGTCAAGTTCGCCATCCACCCCGTGGCCGGGCGCATGCCGGGCCACATGAACGTGCTGCTGGCCGAGGCCGAGATCCCGTACGACCAGGTGTTCGAGATGGAGGACATCAACGCCGAATTCGGCCAGACCGATGTCGCGGTCATCCTGGGCGCCAACGACGTGGTCAACCCGGCCGCGCTGCAAAAAGGCAGCCCCATCTACGGCATGCCCATCCTGGAGGCGTACAAAGCACGCACCGTCATCGTCAACAAGCGCTCCATGGCCGCGGGCTACGCCGGCCTGGACAACGAGCTGTTCTACATGGACAAGACGATGATGGTGTTCGGCGACGCCAAGAAGGTGGTGGAGGACATCGTCAAGGCGATCGAGTGAGGGGGCGGTGGGCGAGGCGACTCAATACCCGGCTTCTTTTTGATGCCGGACCGCGAGAATGGCAATGTACTGCGCGTCGAAGTGATAAAGAGCGACGTAGCCACTGCTGCCGAAGTCGATCAGCCATTCCCGAAACGCCGGGTGCATGTCCTCCACCGGGCGGCCGAGGTGCGGCTGCTGGGCCAAAACCTCGACCCCCGCTCGTATCGCCGCTACCGCGCGTTGCGTGGCACGCGTGTCTTTGGATGCGAGGAAGCGAAAGAGTCGTTGCACATCTGCCAGCGCCGGCGGGGTCCAGATCAGCCGTGGCATTTGGGGGGCTCCGCATCGTCGCCCGCTTCCAACTTCGCCAGCCAGGCATCGGCCTCTTCTGCCGTCAGGTGCAGGCCGGTGTGCTGATAGTCGTCCCAGGCACGTAGGGCATCCTGCTTGAATGTCTCCCGTCTTTCTTCACGCGGGCAGCATCTCTCCCCCTCCAACCAGCGAACGATCGTTCGGAAAAACCCCAATATAGCGTTCTCGTCGGGGCTTTTTGGGGAATAATGCCCGTAGCCGTCAGCCTGGCGTCAGGCCGCAGAGCCGCGGCTGACTCTGTTCATCGACTGGAGACACCCCCATGACCACCGTGACCGCTGCCGACAAACCTTGGCTCCAACAGTACCCCGAGGGCGTGCCCGCGACCATCGACCCCGGCCAGTACCGGTCGCTGGTGGCGTTGATGGAAGAGAGCTTTGCCAAGTACGCCGACCGGCCCGCGTACAGTTTTCTGGGCAAGGAGTGGACGTACCGCGAGATCGACGAGGCCTCGCGCGCGTTTGCCGGGTATTTGCAGAGCCTGGGCCTGCAGCGCGGTGATCGCGTGGCGGTGATGATGCCCAACGTGCCGCAATACCCCATTGCGGTGGCCGCCATCCTGCGCGCGGGCTACATCCTGGTCAACGTCAACCCGCTCTATACCGCGCGTGAGCTGGAGCACCAGCTCAAGGACAGCGGTGCCAAGGCCATCGTCATCATCGAAAACTTCGCCCACACGCTGCAGCAGTGCATCGCCAACACGCCAGTGCAGCACGTGGTGCTGGCCGCGATGGGCGATCTGTTGGGCATCAAGGGCGTGATCGTCAACCTGGTGGTGCGGCACGTCAAAAAGCTGGTGCCGCCGTTCGAGCTGCCGCAGGCGGTGCGATTCAACGACGCGCTGGCGCGCGGGCGGCGCGCCGGCTTCAAGCCCGTAGAGGTCGGGCCCGACGACGTGGCAGTGCTGCAGTACACGGGCGGCACGACCGGGGTGAGCAAGGGCGCCGTGCTGCTGCACCGCAACCTGATCGCCAACGTGCTGCAGTCCGAGGCGTGGGAGGCGCCGGCGCGCAAGACCATTCCTCCCCACGAACAGCCCACCGCTGTCTGCGCACTGCCGCTCTATCACATCTTCGCCTTCACGGTCAACATGATGTTGGGCATGCGCACCGGCGGCAAGACCATTCTCATCCCCAACCCGCGCGACATCCCGGCGGTGCTCAAGGAGCTGCGCAACCACACGTTTCACAGCTTTCCGGCGGTCAACACCCTGTTCAACGCGCTGCTCAACCATCCGGACTTTGACACCGTCAACTGGCGCAACCTGCGCGTCTCGCTGGGTGGGGGCATGGCGGTGCAAGCGGCGGTGGCCAAGCGTTGGCTGGAGCGCACCGGCTGCCCAATCTGCGAAGGCTACGGCTTGAGTGAAACCAGCCCGTCGGCCTGTTGTAACCCGGTCACGGTCAAAGAGTTTTCGGGCACGATCGGGGTGCCCATCCCCAGCACCGAGCTCAAGTGCGTGGACGACAACGGCAACGAGGTGCCGATGGGCACCCCGGGCGAAATCGCCATCCGTGGCCCGCAGGTGATGGCGGGTTACTGGCAGCGCCCGGATGAAACGGCCAAGGTCATGACGGCGGACGGGTGGTTCCGCACCGGTGACATCGGCGTCATGGACGAGCGCGGCTACTTCAGAATTGTCGACCGCAAGAAGGACATGATCCTGGTGTCGGGCTTCAACGTCTACCCCAACGAGATCGAGGACGTGGTGGCGCAGTGCGACGGCGTGCTGGAGTGCGCGGTGGTGGGCATCCCCGATGAGCACTCGGGCGAGGCAGTCAAGCTGGTCGTGGTCAAGAAAGACCCGGCGCTGACCGAGGCGCACATCCGCGAGTTCTGTGAAGCGCGCCTGACGGGCTACAAGCGCCCTAAGGTGATCGAGTTCCGCACCGAGTTGCCCAAGACGCCCGTGGGCAAGATTTTGCGGCGAGAATTGCGGGACAAAAAGTAACGTTGTCCCGGAGGTGGTCGCATGGCCCGTGTCGCCGTCATCAGTGCCGTTCACGAAGAGTTGGCCGAAATCCTGCAGCTCATGCCCGACGAGCGCAAGGTGACGGTGGCGGGGCGCGAGTTCTGGCAAGGCCATCTGCAGGGCCACGAAGTGGTGGCCGTGCTCAGCGGTATCGGCAAGGTGGCGGCGGCGACGACGGCTACGGTGTTGCACGAGCGCTTCGCGCCGCAATACATCTTGTTCACTGGCGTGGCCGGCGGCTTGGCGCTGGGGGCCGAGGTGGGCGACGTCGTGGTGGGCACGCGCTACCTGCAGCACGACTTGAGTGCGGCGCCGCTGTTTCCGCGCTGGGAGGTGCCGGGCACCGGCAAGATGCACTTCGACGCCGATTTGGTGCTGGCGCAGGTGCTGGAAGAAGCCGCGCGCGACGCGGTGACGTGGCTGCCCAAGCTGGTCAGTGAGGAGACGCTGCGCGCACTGGGGCTGCACCGGCCCACGGTACACCGCGGTTTGATCATCAGTGGCGACCGCTTCATCACCAGCGCGGCCGAGTCGCAGGCGTTGCGCGAGGCGCTGCCCGAGGCGCTGGCAGTGGACATGGAAAGCGCTGCCGTGGCCCAGGTGTGCTGGGACTATGGCACACCGTTTGGCGCCGTGCGCACGCTGTCGGATCGTGCCGACGACGAGGCGCACGTGGACTTCCAGGCCTTCATGCGCGACGTGGCCCGCCACTACAGCGCGCGCATCGTGCGCAAGGCGCTCAATCTGTTGTAAGGCAGTTGGGGCGCATGGCACGAGCCTTCGATACAGACCGTGCGTACCACTTCAACCATCGCCACCAAGCTCGTCTACGCCGGTTTGTGGTTACTGCTGGCCGTGACGGCCTCCATTGGCGTAACGCTGTGGGTTACGTGGCAACTCGAAGGCGGGGCGGCTGCTGTCAATGAGGCTGGTCGCTTGCGGATGCAAGTCTGGCGGCTCGACGCGGCACGTGGCGCGTCCTTGCCAGCGGCACAGCGTGCCGATCTGGTGGCGGAATTCGAGGCGAGCTTGCGGCGGCTGCGCCTGGGGGATCCGCAGCGGCCGCTTGCGGTGCCGTGGACCCCGAGTATTCGGGAGCGATTCTCTGCCGTTGAGACCACCTGGAACCGGCAACGCCACCTCTGGTATCCCGAAGGGGGTCTCGATCCCTCCGGTGCCGCGAATGCGTTTGGCGCGGCGGCATCCTTGGTGGCGGAAATCGACGCCTGGGTGCTTGACATCGAAGCCGAGCTGGCGCGCTTGACACGCATTCTGAACCTCCTGCAGTTCGTGATGATCGGTCTGGCCGTGACCGGTGCCGTCTTCATGCTCTACACCGGCCAGCGCTATGTGATGCAGCCTTTGACGCGGCTGGCAAGGGCGATGACCGATCTACAAAAGGGCGCCTTCGGCACACGTGTGGTGGCCACCAGCAATGACGAGTTTGGGCAACTGGCCGTGGGTTTCAACCAGATGGCAGCCACCTTGCAAGCACTGTACGGTCAGCTGGAGGCGCGCGTGGCTGAGAAGACGCGCGAGCTGGAGAGCAAGCGCGCCAACCTACAGGCGCTCTACGAAATGAGCGAATTCTTGAGCGACGCCGAATCGCTGCAGGAGCTCTCCCAAGGTTTCGTGCAGCGTTTGCGTGAACGGATGGGGGCTGATTCGGTCGTTCTACGCTGGGCCGATGAGACCCTACATGGGTATCTGTTGTTGGCCGAAGATCAGGCGCCGCGCGAAATCGTGGCCAGCGAACAGGTATTGCCCTGTGGTTTGTGCGAATGTGGTCGCGCGCACATCGATCAGCGCACGCGCGTAATTCCACTGCAGCGTGCCGAGACCGCCATGGCCGTCAACTGCGCCAACCTGGGTTTGCGTACCTTGGTGAGCGTTCCCGTGCGGCTACAGCATCGGGTCATGGGTGAGATCAACCTTTTTTACCGCCAGACGGTGGCATTGCACGACGGTGAGCGTGAGCTGCTCGATGCGCTGGCGGGGCAGCTGGCCAATGCGGTCCAGCGTCTGCGCGCACAAGCATTGGAGCGCGAAGCCGCCGTTGCTCAGGAGCGGACGTTTCTGGCGCGCGAACTACACGATTCGATTGCCCAATCGCTGGCGTTTTTGAAGATACAGGTGCAGCTGCTGCAAAGTGCATTGCGCCGGGGGGATATCGGTGGCGCCCAGGCGAATGTGGCCGAACTGGAGACCGGGCTGCAGGAGAGCTTGGCCGACGTACGCGAACTGCTGCTGCACTTTCGCACCCGTGCCCACGGCGGCGATATCGTCACCGCGCTTCAGGAGACGGCGACGAAATTTCAGCATCAAACCGGGTTGCCAGCACAGGTCGAAACACATGGCAACGCGGTGGATTTGCCTCCCGACGTACAAATTCAAGTGTTGCATGTGGTTCAAGAAGCCTTGTCCAACGTGCGCAAGCATGCCCAGGCGCGGCAGGTGGTGGTCCAGGTGTACAAGGGAGCACCATGGCGCTTCGTCGTGCGCGATGACGGCCAGGGGTTCAGCGCCCAGGCCCCAGTCGGTGCAACGCACGTCGGGTTGCGCATCATGCATGAGCGTGCCGCAACGATCGGTGGACGGCTGCACGTGTGGTCGACGCCGGGGCAAGGCACCGTGGTGGAGCTTACCGTGCCCGCCGATGCGGCGGTGCGTGACGAACGCGCGCCCCCATCGACACGGATGGCAGAGACCGTAGCCGATCCAAAAGTTCAAAACGATGAGACCGATTCGCCTACTGTTGGTGGATGACCACCCCTTGTTTCGACGCGGGTTGGTCGCGTTGCTGGGCCAGTCGCCGCGGTTGCACGTGTGTGGCGAGGCTGGTTCGGTGGGAGAAGCGCTGCGCTGGCTGCGAGACGGGGATGCGGACGTCATTTTGCTCGACAACCATTTGCCGGGTGTGCGTGGCGTCGATGCCGTCGCTGCCCTGCGCGAAGCTGCTCCCCACACCAGTATCCTGATGCTCACGGTTAGTGAAGACGCAGCCGATCTGGCCACGGCGTTGCGTGCCGGTGCGGCGGGATACTTACTGAAAACGACGGAACTCGACCAGCTGTGTGAGGCCGTCGAGCGGGTGGTGGCGGGGGACTCCGTCATCAGCCCGCCGATGCTGAACAAACTCGTCACCTTGATGCGTCAGGGTGAAAACGCGGACACCTCTGCGACTGCAGTGGACCGCCCGCACACGCGCGAAGCGTCAAACACACAGCCAGCGGCAACACCGCAAGTGCAAACGCTGGCTCTAGCACCCACCCCTGTGCCGGCATCGTCGTCGCCAGTGGAGGGGCTGTCCGAACGCGAGCGTGAAATCTTGGTACTCATCGCCCGTGGACAAAGCAATAAAATGATTGCGCGCTCACTCGACATTGCCGAGACCACCGTCAAGATCCACGTGCAGCACATCCTGCGCAAGTTGGGCGTGAGCACGCGTGTCCAGGCTGCGGTGGTAGCAGTCAACTCGGGTTTGGGGTAAGCCCGAATTCCCTACGCGCTGACCCCATCCCAAGTAGGTACGGCATAGGCGACGATGCCGTAGTGGCGACCGTAGCGTTGACGCACCGTCTCCAGCAGCGTTTGTGCGGTAGACGCGTCGCACAACACCTCGAACCGTACGTTGTTCGACAACAGCAGCCGATCGTCGCGCAGGCCGCGGTTGCCGCGCCCCCTGACTTCGGCCACGGTGTAGCCCGATGCCCCGGCCTGCATGATCGTGTCGCGCAGCAAGGGCTCCAGTTCCGCCTCGGCAATGATGACGACCACCACGCCATGGTGCGGCCAGGGATGTGCGGTGGGGGTACTCATGCCATCATCCGATAAAAGGCCTGCGTCATGGCCAGGTACAGCGGAACTCCCGCGACCACATTGAACGGAAACGTCACGCCCAGTGACGCGCCCATCGACAGCGCGGGATTGGCCTCTGGAATGGCGATACGCATGGCCGCCGGTGCCGCGATATACGAGGCACTCGCGTACAGTACCGCCAACAAAAAGGTATTACCCACGGGTAGCGCCAGCAGCCAACCCACCAGTACGCCCCCGGCAGCGGAGACCACCGGCATCAGGATACCAAAGCCGACCAAAAATGGCCCGACCCGGCGCAGGTCACCGAGGCGGGCAGCCGTGGTGACGCCCATGCCCAGCAGAAACAGTGCCAGAAATCCTTTGAACAGATCCTCGAAAAACGGCACCAGCGCAGCTCCGCCTTGGCGCCCCCAAATCCAGCCGATCGCCAATGCACCCAGCAGCAGCACGATCGCCTTGCCCGTGAGCACTTCGTGAGCCAAGCGACGCCAGTCGGCGTCGGCCCTGAGACCCTTGGCCAGCAGCACGCCCACGATCAACGCCGGAAATTCCAGAAAAACCAGGAAGACCGACATATAACCATCGTAGTCCAGCCCTTGGCGGCCCAGGTACGATGCGCCCACGGCAAACGTCACCACCGACACCGAGCCATAGTGTGCCGAGATCGACGCCGCATCGGGGTGGGGCAGCCGCCCCAGACGCAACAGCACCTGGTAGGCCAGCAATGGCGTGGCGGCGCTGGCCACGACAATGACCAGCGTGGGCACGATGAGATCGATGACCTCGCGGCTGGCCAGCTCGAAGCCGCCCTTGAGTCCGATGGCAATCAGCAAATAGATCGTCAGCGTGTCGTACAGCCCGCTGGAGAGTTTCAGGTCCGAACGCAGCATCCCCGCCAGCAGGCCCAATACGAAGAAACCCACCACCGGATCGACGGCCGCCATGACTCAAGTCCCCTGCTGTGCCGGCTGCACTTTTTTCAAAACGTCGAAACGGCGCACCTCGGTCAGGTACATCCAGATCAACGACACCCAAACCACCCCGTACAGCAGCATGAAGGCGCTGGAGCGAATGCCGGTCAAATCGAGCAAAGCGCCGAACATGATCGGCAAGACAAACCCGCCCAGGCCACCGGCCAAGCCGACGATGCCCGAGATGGTGCCGATATTCTGGGGGTACTCATCGGAGATGTACTTGAACACGCTGGCCTTACCGATGGCCCAGGCGATGCCAAGGGCGAACATCAGCACCGTGAATACATAGACGTTCAAACCGATATGAAACGTCGCTGGGCCATTGACGGTCAGGATCGTGAACTCGGTTTGCGGGTAGCTCAGCAAGAACAGACAGATCCAGCTCACCCACAGTACCCACCAAGTGACGGCATGTGCACCGAACTTGTCCGACAACCAACCGCCAATGGCCCGCAATACACCGCCGGGCAACGAAAAGGCGGCCGCCAGCAGCGCAGCGATGCGAATGTCCAGCCCATATTCGCCCACGTAGTACTGCACCATCCACAGTGAGAGCGCCACATAGCCGCCGAAGACAATGCTGTAGTACTGGCAGTACTTGAGGACCGTGGGGTCCTTCAGGGCCTTGAGCTGATCGACGAAACGCGTGTTGGCCGGCACCAGGTGAGCCGGATCGTGGTAGCTGAACAGCCAAAACAAAATGACCGTGCCCAGCATGACAGCGGCATATACCTGCGGCACCATGGTCCAACCGAATGCCACCAACAGGGCCGGGGCGACGAATTTGTTGACGGCTGCTCCGGCATTGCCGGCTCCGAAGATGCCCATGGCCAACCCTTGCCGGTGCTTGGGAAACCAACGTGCCACATAGGGGGTTCCCACCGAGAACGAGCCCCCGGCGAGCCCGACGAATAGGCCGATCACGAGGAAGTGCCAAAACTCCGTCGCATAGGCCATGAGCCAGATCGCTGGCACGGTCAAGGCCATCAACAGCGCGAATACGATGCGGCCGCCGTACTTATCGGTCCAGATGCCCAGCGGTACGCGCACCAGTGAGCCGGTCAGCACTGGAGTGGCCGTCAACAGCCCGAACTGTGTGGCGTTCAGCCCCAGCTCTTTTTTGAGCGGGATGCCGATGACGCCAAACATCATCCAGACCATGAAACAAACGGTGAAGGCCAGGGTGCTGACGATCAGCACCGACCAGGCCTTGCGGTTCGTTGATGCCGAGGGGGAATTCATGGTGCGCAACCTCCTGTGCTTCGTGAATGGGTTGCGTGTCACTGTAGAGATGCCCGTCGCCCAGCGCCATCCGCCAGACGGTGGAGCCGGGCACGCCATTCGGACGATGTCCGGCGTCTGCGGCGTGTGCGGCGAACGTGACGCGAGGGCGGAGCATCGTTCTTTTGGCGCGCCGCACCCCTCCCATTGGTGGATGGTCGTCCCACCCCGTGCGCGGCACAGTGCAGGGCATACCGATGCACAACACCACGAGGAGTGAACGATGAGCGTCTCCAAGACCGGTGCGCCCCCGCACGCGGTGGCCACCCGAGACGGCACCTGGTTACAGCGCTGGGAGCCGGAAAACGAAACCTTTTGGCGTAACGGGGGGGCCGCCCTGGCTTGGCGTACCCTGGCCATCACAACCGCCTGCCTGACCATGGCGTTCATGGCCTGGTTCCTGGTGTCGGCCTTGGTGGTGCGGCTGCCTCAAATCGGCTTCAAGTTCACCGCCACCCAGCTCTTCTGGCTGGCCGCCATGCCAGGACTGGCGGGCGGCACCCTGCGCCTGGTGCACATGTTTCTGACCCCGATGTACGGCACGCGTCATGTGGTGAGCTTGTCCACACTGTCGCTGCTCATCCCCCTGGTGGGGTGGTTTTTCGCGGTGCAGGACACCTCCACCCCCTATTGGGTGCTGATGACTCTGGCATTTCTCGCCGGACTCGGCGGGGGCAACTTCTCCAGCTTCATGCCCTCCACCAGCCTGTTTTTTCCGAAGCGGCTGCAAGGCACGGCGTTGGCGATTCAGGCCGGCATCGGCAACTTTGGTGTGTCCATCGTGCAGTTCGTCACACCGTGGGTGATCAGTTTTCCCTTGTTGGCGGGTGCCACCTGGATGGGGTCGAGCCAGACGATGGTCAAGGCGGGCGTAACCAGTCAAGTGTGGCTGCAGAACGCCCCCGCAGTGATGATTCCCTTGGTGGCGGTCTTTGGTTTGACGGCGTGGTTGTTCCTGAAATCGGTGCCGGTCAAAGCCAATTTCGCCGAGCAATTCGACATCTTTCGTTCGCGCCACACGTGGTCGATGACGTCGCTCTACATCATGACGTTCGGCGCCTTTTCGGGGCTGTCGGCGACGTTTCCTCTCCTCATCAAGCAAATCTACGGCCAGTTTCCAGGCGCTCCCGACCCCTTGGCATGGGCGTTTTGGGGGCCGTTGGTCGGTTCGGCCTCGCGCGTCTTGGCGGGACCGCTGTCGGACAAGCTCGGCGGCGCTCGCGTGACGCACTGGGCGGGCTTGGGCATGCTCGGTGCCGCCCTTTGGGTGACGACCCTGACACAGCCGACCGGCTTGGATAGTTTTCCGCTGTTCGTGGCCGGCATGTTGACGCTGTTCTTCTTCGCCGGTGTCGGCAACGCCTCGACCTTCAAGCAAATGCCCATGCTGTTTCCGCCGCGTCAAGCGGGTGGGGTGATCGGCTTTACCGCGGCGGTGGCCGCCTATGGCCCGTTCCTGTTCGGGATGCTGTTCGCCTGGGCATTTGCCACCTTCCAGACGGCCACCCCCGTGTTCTGGGGGCTGGCTGGTTTCTTTGCCTTCAACGTCGCGCTCAATTGGTGGATGTATGCCCGCCGTGGCGCCGCCAATCCTTGCTGACTCACGCACAACCTGGAGCACACCGATGAGCCACTTTCTCGATCGTCTGACATATTTCACACTGCCGCGGCAAAGCTTCGCCGACGGACACGGCGTGACTACGGCCGAAGACCGCAGCTGGGAGGCGGCTTACCGAGACCGCTGGGCGCACGACAAGATCGTACGCAGCACCCACGGCGTGAACTGCACCGGGTCGTGTTCATGGAAGATCTACGTCAAGGGCGGCATCGTGACGTGGGAGACGCAGCAGACCGACTACCCCCGAACCCGGCCAGATCTGCCCAACCACGAGCCGCGCGGCTGTGCGCGTGGGGCCAGCTACAGCTGGTACCTGTACAGCGCCAACCGCATCAAATACCCCATGGTGCGCGGTGCGCTGCTCAAGCACTGGCGCGCCGCGCTCGCGGTGGCCAAGAGCCCGGTCGATGCCTGGGCCAGTCTGGTCGAAGACGCCGACAAGCGACGCGAGTGGCAAACCCAGCGCGGCTTGGGCGGTTTCGTGCGCAGCACGTGGGATGAGGTCAACCAGCTCATCGCGGCCGCCAACGTCTACACCATCAAGCGCTATGGACCCGACCGTGTGGTGGGCTTCTCACCCATTCCGGCGATGTCGATGATCAGCTACGCGGCCGGGACACGCTACCTGTCGCTCATCGGCGGCGTGTGCATGAGTTTTTACGACTGGTACTGCGATCTGCCCCCGGCCAGCCCGATGATCTGGGGCGAGCAGACCGATGTGCCCGAAAGTGCCGACTGGTACAACTCCACCTTCCTGATCGCCTGGGGCTCCAATGTGCCGCAAACGCGCACTCCCGATGCGCACTTCTTCACCGAGGTGCGCTACAAGGGCGCCAAGACGGTGGCGATCACCCCCGACTACGCCGAAATCTCCAAGCTGTGCGATCTGTGGCTGCACCCCAAACAGGGCACCGACGCGGCCCTGGCCATGGCAATGGGGCACGTCGTCCTGCGCGAATTCCACGTCGAGCGGCGCAGCGCCTACTTCGATGACTACGTGCGCCGCTACACCGACTTGCCCCTGCTGGTATTGCTGCAGGAGCAAACCCTGCCCGACGGTCGCCGGGCCTTGGTGCCGGCGCGCTACCTGCGGGCCAGTGACTTCAACGGCAAGCTCGGTCAGGACAACAACCCCGAATGGAAGACGGTGGCGCTGGACGAGACGGACAAAATCGTTCTGCCCCATGGATCGATCGGCTTTCGCTGGGGGCCGGAGGGACGCAGCGATTTGGGCAAGTGGAACCTGGAAAGCAAGGAAGCCCTGCACGGCCGCGAGGTCCGCCTCAAGCTCAGTGTCATGGAGGGTGACGGTGCCGAATACGACGTCGGTCAAGTGGCCTTCCCGTATTTTGGCGGGGTACACAACCCGCACTTCACGGCCAACCCGCAGGGCAGCGATGTGCTGCTGCGCACCGTGCCCATGCGCCGCATCACGCTGGGCAAAGCGGGCGAGCAACGCCACGCGCTCGTGGCCACGGTGTTCGATCTGACGCTGGCGCACTACGGCGTGCCACGCGGGTTGCCCGGCGATACCGGTGCCGCTTCGTACGACGACGACCTGCCCTACACGCCCGCTTGGCAAGAGCGCATCACCGGTGTGCCGCGTGAGCAGGCCATTGCCGTGGCGCGCCAGTTCGCCGACAACGCCGACAAGACCCACGGCAAGTCCATGGTGATCATCGGCGCGGCGATGAATCACTGGTACCACAGCGACATGAACTACCGCGGCATCATCAACCTATTGATGATGTGCGGCTGCATCGGTCAAAGTGGCGGAGGCTGGGCGCACTATGTGGGGCAAGAGAAGCTGCGTCCACAATCGGGTTGGACGCCGCTGGCCTTCGCGCTGGACTGGGTGCGGCCACCGCGCCACCAGAACAGCACCAGCTTCTTTTATGTGCACACCGATCAGTGGCGCTACGAGCGCCTGGGGGTGGACGAGATTCTGTCGCCGCTGGCGGATCGCGAGCAGTGGAAGGGTTCGTTCATCGACTACAACGTGCGCTCGGCCCGCATGGGCTGGCTGCCTGCCAATCCGCAGCTGCAGACCAATCCGCTGCAGGTGGCCCGCGATGCGGCCGCGCAGGGAATGGATCCCAAGGACTACGTGGCGCAGGGGCTGCGCACCGGCAAGCTGCGCATGGCCTGGGAGGACCCGGATCACCCGGACAACTGGCCGCGCAACCTGTTCGTCTGGCGCTCCAACCTACTCGGCTCCAGTGGAAAGGGGCACGAGTACTTCTTGAAGCATCTGCTGGGCACCACGCATGGTGTGCAAGGGGGCGAGCTGTCGGATCCCGCTGCACGCCCGCGGGAGGTCGTCTGGCGTGACCAGGCCCCGGAGGGCAAGCTGGATCTGTTGGTGACGCTGGACTTTCGCATGAGTACGACTTGTCTGTACTCGGACATCGTGCTGCCGACGGCGAGCTGGTACGAGAAGAACGACCTCAACACCAGCGATATGCACCCCTTCATCCATCCGTTGTCGGCGGCGGTCGATCCCGTTTGGGAGAGCCGCAGCGACTGGGAGATCTTCAAGGGATTTGCCAAGGCATTCAGCGAGGCTTCCCAGGGACACCTGGGGGTGGAGAAGGAGGTCGTTTTGCTGCCCCTGCTGCACGACACACCGGCGGAGCTGGCGCAGCCTTTCGATGTGCGCGACTGGAAGCGTGGCGAATGCGAGCTGGTGCCGGGCAAGACGGCCCCCCAGATCCAAGTCGTCGAGCGCGATTACCCCAACACCTACGCGCGCTTCACGGCCTTGGGCCCGCTGATGGACAAACTGGGCAACGGCGGCAAAGGCATGGCGTGGCCGACGCAGGAGGAGGTGCGCCAGCTTGCCGAACTCAACGGTGCCGTACAGGCCGACGGCCCGACCCAGGGCCGCCCCCGCATCGACACCGATATCGACGCTTGCGAGGTGGTGCTGCAACTGGCGCCCGAAACCAACGGCCATGTGGCGGTGAAGGCGTGGGAGGCGCTGTCCAGGGTGACCGGGCGCGACCACACCCACCTGGCGCTGCATCGGGAGGACGAGAAGATTCGGTTCCGCGACATCCAGGCACAGCCGCGCAAGATCATCAGCTCGCCGATCTGGTCGGGTCTGGAGAGCGAAAAGGTCTCCTACAACGCCGGCTATACCAATGTACACGAGCTCATCCCATGGCGCACCCTCACCGGTCGGCAGCAGTTCTATCTGGATCATCCGTGGATGACGGCCTTTGGTGAAAACTTCAGCAGCTATCGCCCGCCGGTGGATATGAAGGCGGTGGATGAGCTGATCGCTCGTAAGCCCAACGGCCATCCAGAGATCTTGCTCAATTTCATCACCCCACACCAAAAGTGGGGCATCCACAGCACCTACAGCGACAACCTGCTGATGCTGACGCTCAACCGTGGCGGGCCGGTCATCTGGTTGTCGGAGGAGGATGCGCGCCGCGCCGGCATCGAAGACAACGATTGGGTAGAACTGTTCAATGTCAACGGCGCCATCGCTGCGCGCGCGGTCGTCAGCCAGCGCGTCATGCCCGGCATGACCCTGATGTACCACGCGCAGGAGAAGATCATCAACACACCGGGCGCGGAGATCACCGGCACGCGCGGCGGCATCCATAACTCGGTCACACGCGTGGTCGTCAAACCGACGCACATGATCGGCGGCTACGCGCAATTCAGCTACGGCTTCAACTACTACGGAACGATTGGCACCAACCGCGACGAATTCGTGATCGTGCGCAAGATGCGCCGCATCGACTGGCTCGATGGCGAGCGGCGCGACAGCGTGCAGGCTTGAAGCGCCGCTTCCGTGCAACGTATCCAGGAGAGACCCGCCATGAAAGTACGCGCCCAAATCGCGATGGTGCTCAA
>NZ_CALIND010000161.1:0-13601 GCF_938045175.1 uncultured Tepidimonas sp. | reverse complement strand
CAGCGTCAACGATGTGTTCGTCATGGGCGCGTGGGCCCGGGACCAAGGGTGCGCTGGCAAGATACGCATGCTGGCCGACGGCAGCGCGGCGTTCGCCCGCGCCACGGGGCTGACGCTGGATCTGACCGCCCGCGGCCTGGGGTTGCGCAGCAACCGGTACTCGATGTTGGTCCAAGACGGCGTGGTCCGCACGCTCAACGTCGAGGGGCCGGGCGAGTTTGCGGTCAGCGACGCCGATACGTTGCTGGCCCAGGCGCGTCGGCTCCAAGCCGCAGCTTGAGATAGTGCGCGCCCGGCAACGGGTTGTGGTA
This sequence comes from uncultured Tepidimonas sp., assembly GCF_938045175.1. Lineage (NCBI taxonomy): Bacteria > Pseudomonadati > Pseudomonadota > Betaproteobacteria > Burkholderiales > Tepidimonas > uncultured Tepidimonas sp. The sequence goes on along the minus strand of NZ_CALIND010000161.1, from coordinate 13,290 downwards.
GTAGGGCGGGATTTCCTCAAACCCCAGCTCGTGGTAGAGCGCGCGCGCCGCTTCCATCTCGCTCAAGGTGTCGAGCAGCATGCAATCGTAGCCCGCTTGTTCGGCCAACAGCACGATCCGTTCGGCCAGCTGCCGCCCCAGCCCAAAGCCCCGAAACGGCCGACGCACGAACAGCCGCTTCATCTCGCAGGCGTTGCCGTGGTCGCTCTCCAGCAGGGGGCGCATCGCGCAGCAGCCGGCCGGCTCGCCATCGACCGTGGCCAACACCAGTGCGCCCTGCGGCGGCGCGTAGACACCTGGCAGCGTGGCCAGCTCCTCGGCAAAGCCCTGGAAGCCCAAATCGATGCCGATGTCGTCCTGATACTCCAAAAATAGCGTGCGCACCGCGTCGAGCGCCGGGCCTTGCGGCGCCACCCACAAGCGAATGTCCGGTTCGGCGGCCGCGTCACCACACGGCGGCGGGTCGGATGCCTCGTTCATGCCGCGATGATAGAGCCAAGCGCGGTGCCTGGGTGGCGCGTGCGATGCAGGACAGGCGACCCTAGGCAGCGCCCAACGAAACGATCCAAACGGTGACGGCGACGCTGACGGCCGCCACGGCCAGGGCCCGCAGCCGCTCGCGCCAGCCATCGGCGCTGGCGGGGGTGCCCGGCGGCAGAGGTTTGTCGCCGTGGATCATGGGCGGCACCAGGGATTGCCCCCGCAGCCGGTACACGACGATGGCGGCCACGTGCAGCACCACCAGCCCCAGCACCAGCAGCTTGCCCCATTGCTTGTGGTAGGCAGTGGCGGCGTACGCCGTCTCTGACGACACGAAGCGCGCCAGCGGCCCGACGAAAGCGATCTCGTCGTCGCTGATCAGCCCGGTGCCCACTTGCACCGCGAGCACCGTCAACAATGCAAAGACCGACAGCGCCCCCAACGGCGAATGCCCCACCGACCACAGCGGGTCGCCGCGGCCGCGCAGGTAGGCCCACAGCGACCCTGGGCCATACAGAAAGGCGACGAAGCGCGACCAACGCCCGCCCACCAGCCCCCACAGCACGCGAAAGATCAACAGCGCCAGCACTGCATAGCCCAAGCGCTGGTGCCAGGTCATCCAGTTGCCGCCCAGGTTACCGGTGATGACCAGCCCCACCACGGCCAGCACCAGCAGCCAGTGAAACAGTCGCGTGGGCAGATCCCACACGCGCACGGGTACAGTCTCGGCGGGCGTTGTCATGGCAGAGTTCGGCACATTCGCATACACTGAGGATTCCCCCCAACTCTACACCAGGAGGTGTTCTCATGCAGCATCGACTTCTGTTGGCCGTGGCGGCGCTCGCGCTCAGTGGTGCGGCGCACGCGCAGTTTCAAAAGCCTGAGGACGCGGTCCGTTACCGCCAGTCGGCGTTCAACGTGATGGGCGCGCACTTCAGCCGCATCGGCGCCATGGTGCAGGGGCGCGTGCCGTTCGACGCCAAAGCCGCGCAGGAAAACGCCGCCATCGTGGCCACGATGGCCAAGTTGCCGTGGCAGGGGTTCACGCCGGACACCGAAAAGATCAAAAGCCGCACCAAGCCCGAAGCCTGGATGGAGATGGACAAGGTGCGCGCCGGTGCGGACAAGATGATGAAAGCCGTCGCCGACCTGGACGCGGCCGCCCGCACGGGCAACCTGGACGCGATCAAAAAGACCTTCGGTGACGCAGCGGCCACCTGCAAGGCGTGCCACGACGCCTATCGGGAGTGACCTCACGGGCCAGCGCGGACGGCCTCGGTCGCGCCGTCTGCGCGCGAGGTTGCACCGGCGGTGCCGGGCGTGGTGGCGGCGGTCACCCCTCGGCCAGCAGCTTTTCAAGCAGAGCAGCCAACGCCTGGAAGTCGGGCTCACCCACGTAGCGCTTGACGATGCGGCCCTGCCGGTCCACGATGTAAGTGGTGGGGGTCAGTTTGACCTCTCCCCAGTCGCGCGCCAGGCTGCCGTCGGTATCGAGCGCCACCTTGAACGGCAGTTGCCGCGTGCGGGTGAAGTTGGCCACCCACTCCGGCGGGTCATAGCTCATCGCCACCGCCACCGTCTCGAAGCCGCGCGCGTGGTAGCGCCGGTGCAGCTCGACCAGTTGTGGCATCTCCTTGACGCAGCTCACGCATGTCGTGGCCCAGAAGTTGACCAGCAACACGCGCCCGGCCAGGTCGGCGCTCGTCAGCGTGCTGCCGTCGAGCAGTCGGAAGGTGGACTGCGGCGCGCGTTCGGCGGCGCCGCAGCCGCCCAAGCTCAGGGAGCCGCCCACCGCCAGCCATACGGGGGCGGTCAGCAGCCAGGGTCGCCATCGGGGAGTCATCGGTGTCATTCCTTCGTTCGTCAGCGTCGGTATCAGGGGCGGGGCCTGGGGATGAGACCACGGCAAGCGCGGTGTCGGCGAGCGCCTGCCCCTGCGGGTATGGGAGCGTGCCGCGGCGGTAAAAGTTCGACAGCGTCGATTTTGGCCTCACAATAGGGTGCACACACGGCATTCTCGTTATAAAGCACCCATGGCCCGACCCTTGCGCGTTTTGGTCGCCGACGACAACCCCCTCAACCTGCGCATCGCCGCGCGCTTGCTGCGTGACATGGGCCACAGTGGCGTGTTGGTCAACGGTGGCCGGCAGGCGTTGCAGGCCCTGCAGACGCAGGCCTTCGACGTCATGTTGCTCGATGTGACCATGCCCGACATGGGCGGGCTGGAGGCGCTGGCCGAGCTGCGCGCGCTGGAGCGCGCCGGCCGGCGCCACACCCCGGTCATCATGGTCACGGCCTACGACCTGCCCGAGGACCGCCGTCGCCTGCTCGATGCGGGGGCGGATGGCTACGTGGCCAAGCCGCTCGACGCCGAGCGGCTCGCGGCCGAGCTGGCGCGCGTGGTGCCGTGACCCGAGGTTGCGAACCCGCCGCGTTGAGCAGGAGCTGTTGACGATGGAGAGCCGATCGCACCCCAACGCGCCGCCGCCGATGACGGGGCAGCCGGTGCAGCGCGGTGCTGCCTGGATGGCGGCACTGGCCGTGTTGCTGGTGTGGGTGCTGGCCGCGGCCATCTCCACATGGCTGTACCAGCGCGCGCAAGACGATCTGCAGCAACAGCTGCAACACGAGATGGACTTGGCCGAGCGGCGGCTGGACAGTGCCTTCGAACGCTATGGCGCCCTCCTGCTGGCCACGCGTGCCTGGTTGCACGCCAATCCGGGCGCCGGTTGGCGCGACGCGCGCGAGTTCGTGGGGCCGCTGGAGTTGCCCGAGCGGTATCCGGCCGCCAGTGGTCTGGCCTTCGCGCGCCGCGTGGCACCCGCGGCCGTGGACGACTGGCTGGCCGAGGCGCGCACGCGGGGATTGCCGGTGGACGTGCAATACCGGCGTTTGCGGCCCGACGCCGACCCCGAGCGCGACCGCTTCATCATCGACTGCATCGAGCCCTCGGGGCAGGAGCGTTTGATCGGACTGGATATCGCGAGCGACCCCGTGCGCTGGGAGGCCATGCAGCGTGCGGTCGTCACGGGCGACTGGGCCGTGACGGCGCCGGTGCGATTGGCCAATACCGAGCGGCTCGAGTACGGCCTGTTGCTGGTGATGCCAGTCTATGAGGGCGGGTGGACTCCTGCCAGTGTGCCCGAGCGCTGGCGGCAGTTGCGCGGCTTCATCGTCACCGGTGTGCCGGCGGCCGAGCTGGTTCGCGACGCGGGCCTGCTCAACCCCAAATACGACTGGCACTGGGTGGATCCCAAGGCGTCGCCAACCCTGGCTGTGGCCGCACCAGGCCAGCCCGTACCACCTGACGATGGCCGCCGCGGCGTGGCGTTGCACGATTCCGACGGTCATGGGCCCGAGGCGCTGCTGAGTGATCGCGCGTATTGGCAAGGTGCTGCCGACGCCGCGGTGCAGCGCACCCTTACCGTCGGCCAGCGCGAATACGTGCTGGGCGTGCGCAGCACCCCGGCGTTGGAGCGGCAATGGTGGCCGGTGGCCGCGGCGGTCATTGCCGTTGGGGCGCTGCCCATCGGCCTGCTGGCAGGCTGGGCGACGCTGGCCGCCTTTCGCCTGCGCCGTGCCGAGCACGAACGTCTGGAGGCGCTGCGCAGCGACGTGCAGCGCCTGTCGCTGGTGGCGCGCTACACCCACAATGCGATCATCTTCACCGACCGCGCGGGGCGCGTGACCTGGGTCAACGCGGCGTGCGAGGCATTGACCGGCTACACGCTGGACGAGCTGCGCGGCCAGGTACCGGGTAAGCTGCTGCAGTGCGAGCGTACCGACCCGGCCGCCGTGGCCCGCTTGCGCGAGGCGGTGCAGCGCGCCGAGCCGTGCGAGGTCGACATCCTCAACCGCGCCAAGGATGGGCGCGAATACTGGATCAACGTCGAGCTGGTGCCCCTGCGCGACGAGACGGGCACCTGCACCGGCTTCATGGCGGTGGAGATCGACATCACCGAACGGGTGCGCAGCGAGGAGCGCCTGCGCGTGGCGCTGCAAGAGGCCCAGACGCTGATGGACACCGTGCGCGAACACGCCATCGTCAGCCAAGCGGCGCCGGACGGCACCATCGTCGACGCCAACGAGGCCTTTTGCGCCATCAGCGGTTACACGCGCGACGAGCTCATCGGCGCGCCGCACCGCATCATCAACTCGGGCCACCACGACGCGGCGTTCTGGCACGATTTCTGGACGACGATCGCCAGCGGCCGTGCCTGGCGCGGCGAAATCTGCAACCGCGCCAAGGATGGGCGGCTTTATTGGGTCGACAGCATCGTCGCGCCGCTGTTCGACGCGGAGGGGCAGATCGAGCGCTATTTGTCGATCTGCTTCGACATCACCGCGCGCAAGGAGGCCGAGGCGCAACGGCGCGCGGCGCAGCAGCGGCTGGACAACCTGGTGCGCGCCACGGGTGCGGGCACCTGGGTGCTGGATCCGGACACGGGCGACGTCGAGGTCGATGCGCGTTGGTGGGCGATACTGGGTGAGCCAGGCGGTCCCCCGTTCATCGGCATGGCCACCTGGGCCGAGCGCGTGCACCCCGACGATCTGCCCGGCGTGCAGCTGGCGCTGCAGGCCTATGTCGAGGGCATGAGCGAGGCGTTCGAGGCCACGCTGCGCATGCGCCACCGCGACGGCCGCTGGGTGTGGGTGCGCACGCGTGCCGAGGCGTTCGAGCGCGATGCCAGCGGACGCGCCCGCGCGCTCTATGGGGCCAACCTGGACATCAGCGACGTCAAGGCCGCCGAGGAGCACGCACAGCGCGCCGAGCGGCTGCTGCGCAGCGCCATCGACACCATCGACGAGGGCTTCGTGCTCTACGACCCGGACGATCGCCTCGTCTACTGCAACGAGACCTACCGCCAGATCTACCCCATCGCGGCGCCTCTGATGGAGCCGGGACGCACGTTCGAGGAAATCATCCGCTACGGGGCCGAGCGCGGCGAGTACCCGGCGGCGGTCGGGCGCGTCGAGGAGTGGGTGGCCGAGCGGCTGGCGCAGCACCGCAGCGGGGTATCCAGCCTGGTGCAGCGCCTGGCCAGCGGGCGCGTCATCCGCATCGTCGAGCGGCGCACGCCGGAAGGGTATATCGTCGGTTTTCGCATCGACATCACCGAATTGGAGCGTGCACGCAGCGAGGCCGAGTCGGCGCGTCAGTTGCTCGAGAGCGCGCTCGACGCGGCGGGCGCCGCCCTGTGCGTGTTCGACATGGACGAGCACCTGCTGTGGGCCAATGAGCGCTTCTACTACATGCACGCGGCGCTGGCCGACATCCTCCAGCCCGGCGTGCCGTTCGAGACCTTCATTCGCACCGGGGTTCAGCGTGGTGGCATCGACCTGGGCGGCCTGGACGCCGAGGCATGGCTCGCGCGGCGACTGGCCGAGTTTCGCACCGGCACCACCGACCGTGTGGTGCGGCTCGAGGACGGGCGAGCGCTGCGCATCGTGGAGCGCATCACGCCGGCCGGGCTACACGTCGGGCTGCGCTACGACGTCACCGAGCTGGAAAACGCCCGCCGCGCAGCCGAGGAGGCCAGCCAGGCCAAGAGCCAGTTCGTGGCCAACATGAGCCACGAAATCCGCACGCCGATGAACGCGGTGCTGGGTATGCTGCAGCTGCTGCTGGGCACGGCGCTGGACGCGCGCCAGCGCGACTATGCGGAAAAGGCCGAGTCCGCCGCCAAGTCGCTGTTGGGTATCCTCAACGACATTCTGGACTTTTCCAAGATCGAGGCCGGCAAACTCGAGCTCGACCCCGAGCCGTTCGCCATCGACCGGCTGTGGCGCGACGTGGCCACCATCATGGCCGCCAGCCTCAAGGGCAAACGGCTGGAGCTGCTGTTCGACCTGGACCCCGCCATCCCGCGCGTGCTGGTGGGCGACGCGATGCGCCTGCAGCAGGTGCTCATCAATCTGGCCGGCAACGCCATCAAATTCACCGCCGCGGGCAGCGTCACCGTACGGGCACGGCTGCTGCAGCGGCACACCGATCCCGACGGATCGCAGCGCGTGCGGCTGCGCATCGCCGTCATCGACACCGGCATCGGCATCGCGCCCGAGGCACAGGCGCGGTTGTTTTCCGCCTTCACGCAGGCCGAAAGTTCCACCACGCGGCGCTTTGGCGGCACCGGGCTGGGGCTGGCCATCAGCCGCCGGCTGGTGCAGATGATGGGGGGCGACATCACCGTCGACAGCACGCCCGGGCAGGGCAGCACGTTTGCCTTCGAGGTCGAGTTAGGGGTGGCGCGCGAGGTGCCCGCGGCGCTGGCTGCGGAAGGCGTGCCGCCCGAGCTGCAGTCGCTGCGCTGCCTGGTGGTGGATGACCACCCGCTGGCGCGCGAGCTGCTGTGCCACACGGTGCAGCAGCTCGGCTGGCAGTGCGACGCGGTGGCCGATGCCGAGGCCGCGCTGCAGCGCGTGCGCGCCGCCGACGCGCCGTACGACGCGATCTTCGTCGACTGGTCGCTGCCCGGCATGGACGGCCTGACCCTGGCCGAGCGGTTGCGCACGACCCTGCCGCCGGCGCAGCGCTCGGCGGTGGTGATGGTCACCGCCAGCGGCCGCGACGTGCTGGCGCAGGTGCCGGCGCAGCGGCAGGCCGCGCTCGACGGCTTCTTGGTCAAACCGGTCACGGCGTCGATGTTGCTGGAGGCGGTGCGCATGGCGCGCGCCCAGCAGGCGGGGCCCGCGCCCCAGCAGGTCCCCATCCAAGGCACCCGGCGGCTGGCGGGCATGCGCATCCTGCTGGTGGAGGACAACCCGATCAACCAGCAAGTGGCGCGCGAGCTGTTGCAACGCGAAGGCGCGCGGGTATCGGTGGCCGACCACGGACAGGCGGCGCTGGACCAGCTGCGTGCGCGCCCCGACGGTTGGGACGTGGTGCTGATGGACATGCAAATGCCCGTCATGGACGGGCTGCAGGCGACCCAAGCCATCCGGCACCAACTCGGCTTGACCGACTTGCCCATCGTGGCCATGACCGCCAACGCCATGGCCAGCGACCGCGAGGCGTGCCTGGCTGCGGGCATGAACGACCACGTGGGCAAGCCCTTTGCCATCGATCAACTGGTGCAGGTGTTGCTGCGGTGGGCGCCGCACGCGGTGCGCGCGTCGCTGGACGGGGCTGACGAAGACGCTGCCCCCCCGGAGACGCCGTCCGCCGCCGGAGCAACCGACGCCGCGGCCGTGCACGCGCCCTGGCCCGACGCCGATTGGGTGGACGTCCCGGCGGCGCTGGAGCGCCTAGGGGGCGATCCGCGCCTGTACCAGCGCATCGCGCGTAGCTTCCTGCAAGGGCTGCCGCACACGCAGGCGGACCTGCAGACCCGCCTGAGTCAGCCCCCCGACGGTGCCCTGGCCGCGGCCCTGCACACGCTCAAGGGCACGGCGGCCACCATCGGCGCGCAGCCGCTGGCGGACGTGGCCGCCCAGGCCGAGCGCGCCGTCAAGGCGGCACTGGCCGATGGGGCCGGGGCCGTGCCAGCGGCGGTCCCGGACTGGTGGCCGGCGCTCGCGCAGGCGCTGCAGGCCACGGCCGAGGCGCTGCCGCGCGTGCTGGCCGAGCTGGTTGCGCGCGGCCTGGTGCCGCCCGAGTCTGGGGCCGAGGCCACGAGCGCCGGGGCCGACGCCGATCCCGCGCGCTGGCGCGAGTCGCTGCAGCGCCTGTACACGCTGCTGCAGGCCAGCGACATGGAAGCGCTAGACCTGCACGACCAGCTGCTGGCCGACCCCGCCGTGGCGCAGGATGCGCGTTGGGCGCCGCTGCATCAGGCGATGGAGGCCATGGATTTCGAGGCCGCAGCTGCCGCGGCACAGGCGCTGCTCGCCAGCGCACCAGGAGAGTCCGATGCCACCTGACGCCATCACGACCGCTTGGCCCGTGCGCAAGCCGCGCGTGCTGCTGGTGGACGACCAGCGCGTGCACCTGCAGGTGCTGCACCGCGCGCTCGGCGGTGACTACCAGCTCTTCATGGCCACCAGCGGTGCCCAAGCCCTGAAGGTGGCGCGCGAACAGCAGCCCGACCTGATGCTGCTCGACATCGTCATGGAAGACATGGATGGTTTTGCCGTTTTGCAGGCCATGCGGGCCGATCCGCTGACGCGCGACATGCCGGTGATGTTCGTCACCGCGCACACTGGCGAAGACATCGAGACCCGCTGCTTGGAGGAGGGAGCGGTCGACTTCATCACCAAGCCCATCAACGCCAGCGTCGTGCGCGCGCGCGTGCGCACCCACCTGACGCTCAAATTTCAGTCCGACCTGCTACGCTCCCTCGCCTTCGTCGATGGCTTGACGGGGGTGGCCAACCGGCGCCAGTTCGACGAGCGGTTGGCCGTGGAATGGGCGCGCGCGCAACGCCACGGTACGCCGCTGAGCCTGATTTTGGCGGACGTGGACCACTTCAAGGCCTACAACGACCACGTCGGCCACCAAGCGGGTGACGAGGCGCTGCGCCGGGTGGCGGCCTGCCTGCGCGAATCGGTGCGCCGCGGCACCGATCTGGTGGCGCGCTATGGGGGCGAAGAGTTCGTCTGCCTGCTGCCCGACACCGACGCCGACGATGCGGTGCGGCTCGCCGGGCAACTGCTGGACGCCGTGCGGCTCATGGCCATCCCGCACCGGCTTGGGACGGAAGGCGGCGTGCTGACCATCAGCCTGGGTGTGGCCACGCGCCGCGGTCCGGCGCAGCCAGGCTGGCAGGCCGCCACCCTGCTGGGCTTGGCCGATGCGCAGCTCTACGAGGCCAAGCGCGCCGGGCGGGCGCGCGTGTGCGCGGCGGTGTTGGGCGAAGACGGGGGGGTTTGAGCCGCTCCCCGCGGGGTGCCGAACTAGCGCGGCGCCAATCGCTGGCGCGCCTGGCGTAAGCGCTCGTCCAAGTAAGGCCCGTAAAAGTCCGCCAGCCCCATGCCCTCCATGCGTTCGGCCAGTTCCCGCCCTTGGGCGTCCACGAACAGCAAGGTGGGCGCCACGCCGATGCGCCATTGCCGCGCCAGCGCCTGGCCCGTGGTGGGGCGCTGGTCGAAGCCGACGATGGGCGTTTGCCGGTCCAGCATGTCCACCTGCACTGCGGCGACTTCTCCGCGGCGCAGCATGGGCAGCAGGTGGCTGCGGCGCACCACGTCGCAGAACGCGCAACCTTTGAGCGTGACCATGACCACCAAGGGCTCGCCACGGGCGGCGGCGGCGCGCGCCGCGTCGGGCAGCGATGCAGGGACGGGCAACTGGTCATCGGTGCGGGTGGACATGCGCGTAGCCCTCTGGGGTAGGATGCGGAGTATGCAATGGTGCCATGATAGGCCGTCTGCCGCCGTCGTGTGGGCGGCCATGGGTTTCGTGTTCGTCGCCGGCTGCAGCCCGGCGCTGGACTGGCGCACCGCGCGCTTCGAGGCGGCGCCGGTGGAGGCAACGCTGCCGTGCAAGCCGGAACGGGCCACGCGCGAGGTGCCGCTGCGCGGCCCGCAGCAGCCGCCCGTGGCGCTGCACATGCTCAGTTGCCAGGCAGCGGGGCGGACCTTCGCGGTGGCGGCGGTGCGGCTGCCCGATGCCTCAGCAGCGGGCGCGGCGGCGGCCTCGACCCCGCCCATGGATTGGATCGAGACCTGGCAGCGCGCCAGCTGGGCCACGCTGCGCGTCGATGCCGGCGCGGCGCCGGCGCCCGCGGGCTGGCAGGCCGTGCCGTGTGCGCTGCGCGATGCCGCCTGGTCGCGCTGCTGGCGCGGCAGCGGCCAAGGGCCGGATGGCCAGCCAGTGGCGGCCGAGCTGCACTGGGCCAGCAACGGCCGCTGGCTGGTGCAAATGGCGCTCTATGGCCCGAGCCTGCCGCCCGAGGCGCACGCGCTGTTTTTCGGCGGCGTCGCGCTGCGCTGAACCCGCCCATAATCACGGGTTGTGAACGGCATCCTCGTCATCGCCCACGAACCGCTGGCGTCTGCCCTGCGGCAGTGTGTGTTGCACGTCTTTCCGGATGCAGCGCTGGCGGTCAGCGCGCTGGACGTGCCGCCGCACCAGCCGCCCGAGGTGACGCTGGCCCAAGCCCGGCACCTGATCGCCCTGCAGGGGGCCGACGATACGCTGGTGTTGACCGACGTCTTCGGTGCCACCCCCTGCAACGTCGCCGCCCAGCTCATCGACGGCGTGCACACGCGGCTGGTCACGGGCGTGAATCTGCCGATGCTGCTGCGGGCCGTGACCTACCGCCACGAGCCCATCGATACCCTGGTGGCGCGCGCCACGCTGGGGGGCACGCAAGGCGTGATGCCGCTGTCGCCCACCGCACCCCAGAACCAATCCCGCCGACCTGCCCATGATCCAGCGCACCGCGACCATCAGCAATAAGCTCGGCCTGCACGCCCGCGCCTCGGCCAAGCTGACCAAGCTCGCCAGCTCGTTTGCGTGCGAGGTCTGGCTCAGCCGCAACGGACGGCGCGTCAACGCCAAGAGCATCATGGGCGTGATGATGCTGGCGGCCGGGTTGGGCAGTACGGTCGAGATCGAAACCGACGGCCCGGACGAGCAGGCGGCCATGGACGCCATCGTGGCGCTCATCGACGACAAATTTGGGGAGGGGGAATGACGTTCACGCTGCACGGGCAGGCCGTCTCGCGCGGGGTGGCCATCGGGCGTGCGGTGCTGGTGGCGTCCAGCCGCATCGACGTGGCGCACTACTTCATCGCGCCCGAACAAGTGGAGGCCGAGCTGATCCGCTTGCGCGGTGCGCGTGACGCGGTGATGGACGAGATTCGTCGCTTGCAGCAAGGGCTGGCGCAGGCCGAAGCGATGGAGACCCATACCGAGCTGGCCGCGCTGCTGGAGGTGCACCTGATGCTGCTGCAGGACGAGCACCTGCACGAAGGCGTCAAGCACTGGGTGACCGAGCGCCACTACAACGCCGAGTGGGCGCTGACAGCGCAGCTGGAGCTGGTGGCCAAGCAGTTCGACGAGATGGCCGATCCTTACCTGCGCGAGCGCAAGGCGGATCTGGAGCAGCTCGTCGAGCGCATGCTGCGCGCCATGCGCGGCGTGGCCTCGCCGGTGGCGGCCGCGACCCCGGGGGTGGAGGGCGACCCCCTGGTGCTGGTGGCGCACGACCTGTCGCCGGCGGACATGCTGCAGTTCAAGCAAAGCGTCTTTGCCGGCTTCGTCACCGACGTCGGTGGCAAGACCAGCCACACCGCCATCGTCGCGCGCAGCCTGGACATCCCGGCCGTGGTGGGGGCGCGCCACGCCAGCCAGCTCATTTGCCAAGACGACTGGGTCATCGTCGATGGCGATGCGGGCGTGCTCATCGTCAACCCCACGCCGATGGTGCTGGCCGAGTACGGCTACCGCCAGCGCCAGGGCGTGATCGAGCGTGAGCGGCTCGCGCGCATCAAAAACACCCCCGCCGTGACGCTGGACGGCGAGCGCATCGAGCTGCTGGCCAACATCGAGCAGCCCGAAGACACCTTGCCCGCGTTGTCGGTCGGCGCGGTCGGCGTAGGCCTCTTTCGCACCGAATTTCTGTTCATGGGGCGCGGCGGCAAGCTGCCCGACGAAGAGGAACAGTACGACGCCTATCGCCGCGCGGTGGAGGGCATGCACGGCCTGCCGGTGACCATCCGCACCGTGGACGTGGGTGCGGACAAGCCGCTGGACCACCACCGGCGCGACGAGCACCTCAACCCCGCGCTGGGGTTGCGCGCCATCCGCTGGAGCCTGGCCGAGCCGGCGATGTTTCTGACCCAGCTGCGCGCCATCCTGCGCGCGGCCGCGCACGGCAAGGTCAACGTGCTCATCCCGATGCTGGCGCACCTGAGCGAAATCCGCCAGGTACACGCCATGCTGACCAAGGCGCGCGAGCAGCTCGACCGCCGTGGCGCCGTCTACGGCCCGGTGCGCGTGGGCGCCATGATCGAAGTGCCCGCCGCCGCGCTGGCGGTGCGGCTGTTCGTGCGCCACTTCGACTTTTTGTCCATCGGCACCAACGACCTGATCCAGTACGCGCTGGCCATCGACCGTGTGGATGAGTCGGTCGCGCACCTGTACGACCCGCTGCACCCGGCGGTGCTGCGCTTGGTGGCCGACACCATCGCCGCCTGCCGCGAGGCGGGCAAACCGGTCAGCGTCTGCGGCGAAATGGCCGGTGACGTCACCCTGACCCGCTTGCTGCTCGGACTGGGCCTGCGCAGCTTTTCCATGCACCCGACGCAAATCCTGGCCGTCAAGCAACAAGTGCTGCGTAGCGACACGCGCAAGCTGCGCGCCTGGGCGCAACAGGTGGTCGGCAGCGACGAGCCGGCGTTGCTGTTGGGGGATTGAGTCTGAAGGGGTGGCCGAGGTCTGCCACCGGATGTTTCCGCGATGTCGACATAAAGAAGTCGGGCTTCTGGCCGATAATCTATCGTCGTCTTCCAAACGTCAACGATCGTTCCAGCACCGAAGCGCAAAGAGATCCATGAAATTACAAGGGTTCCACCCGTGGGCGCGTGAGCCGTGGCGCGCGTGGGGTTGGGCGTGGGTCTTACTTGCCTTCGTCTGGGTGTTCTTGGCATGGATCCCGGTCCCCGTGGCGACTCAGGCGGTTTTGGCGTGGGGCGTTGTGGTTTTGGTCGCCTGCATGCAGCCGTGGGCGCGGCACAAGCCGTTGGCGCGGTTGGTGGTACTCTGCCTTGCCGCCTGGGTGACAGCGCGCTACCTCGTTTGGCGCACCACGGAAACACTGGGTTTTCACGATCCGCTGTCGTGGGTCGCGGCGGTGCTACTGTTTGCCGCGGAACTCTACGGCATCGCGATCTACGCCTTGGGGTTGTTCGTCAATGTGTATCCCA
>NZ_CALIND010000160.1:0-5309 GCF_938045175.1 uncultured Tepidimonas sp. | reverse complement strand
GCCCGGACATGAGCGAGACCTCGCGCTCGGCCGAGCGGCCACCCATGAGCACCGCGACCTTGCCAAAGGCGCGCGGATCGGGCATCGTGTCGTGGCGCGTCATGTCGTCGCCTCCCCGGCCAGGGTGGGGGTCGCCAGCGTCTGTGCCTGCGCCAGCGCCACCACCTGGGCCGCCACCGCGCCAATCGAGCCCGCCCCCATGCACAGCACCACGTCCCCGTCGCGCGCGTGTTGCAGGATGGCCTGCGGCAGCTCGGCCACGTCGGGCACGAACTGCGGCTCCACCCGGCCTGCCACGCGCAGCGCGCGCGCCAGGCTGCGGCCATCCGCCGCCACGATCGGGGGCTCACCGGCGGCGTACACCTCGGTCAGCAACACGGCGTCGGCTTGCCCCAGCACGCGCACGAAGTCCTCGAAGCAATCGCGCGTGCGGGTGTAGCGGTGCGGCTGAAACGCCAGCACCAGCCGCCGGCCCGGGTAGGCACCACGCGCCGCGGCCATGGTCGCGGCCATCTCCACCGGATGGTGGCCGTAGTCGTCGATCACCGTGGCGTGCCCGCCGGCAGGCAGCGCCACCTCGCCATGGCGTTGGAAGCGCCGTCCCACCCCTTTGAACTCTGCCAGCGCCTGCAGCACCGCCGCATCCGGCACGCCCAGCTCCACCGCCACCGCGATGGCGGCCAGTGCGTTGCGCACGTTGTGCTCGCCGGGCAGGTTCAGCACGACGTCCAGATCGGGCAGATCGATGCCGTTGCGCCGCTGCACGCGAAAATGCATCTGCGCGCCCACCGCCCGTACGTCGAGCGCGCGCACCTGCGCGTCGTCGCTCAACCCATACGGCGTGATGGGGCGCTGGATGGCCGGCAGCAGCGCGCGCACGTGCGGGTCGTCGATACACACCACCGCCGCGCCATAAAACGGCATGCGGTGCAGGAAGTCCACGAACGCCTGCTGCAGGCGACCGAAGTCGTGGCCATACGTGTCCATGTGGTCGGCGTCGATGTTGGTGACCACGGCCATGATCGGCAGCAGGTTCAGGAACGAGGCGTCCGATTCATCGGCCTCCACCACGATGTATTCGCCCTGGCCGAGTCGGGCGTGGGCCCCCACGCTGTTGAGCCGTCCGCCAATCACGAAGGTGGGATCGAGCCCCGCGGCGGCCAGCACGCTGGCGACCAAACTCGTGGTGGTCGTCTTGCCATGCGTGCCGGCGATGGCGATGCCTTTTTTCATGCGCATCAGCTCGGCCAGCATGACCGCGCGCGGTACCACCGGCAGCATGCGCGCCTGCGCAGCCTGCACCTCTGGGTTGCTGGGCTGCACCGCGCTGGAGACGACGACGCAGTCGGCGCCCTCGATGTGCGCGGCGTCGTGCCCGATGAGCACACGCGCACCCAACTGACGCAGGCGACGCGTGGCGGCATTGTCGGCAAGGTCGGAGCCCGAGACGGTGTACCCCAGCGTGAGCAGCACCTCGGCGATGCCGCTCATGCCGGCACCGCCGATGCCCACGAAGTGAATGTGTCGAATCGCGTGTTTCATGTCGGGGTTTAGGTCTGCTTGGCGGCCAGCGAGGTACAGGCGCGCACCATGGCATCCACGGCGCCGGTCTGGCGGTGCGCCCAGGCACGCTCGGCGCGCTGCGCCAGGTCCTGGCGCGTCAGGCCACGCAGCCAGTCGGCCAGCCATTCGGGCGTCAGTTCCGACTGCGAACGCAGCCAGGCTGCGCCGTCGTCGCTCAGAAAGCGGGCATTGGCGGTCTGGTGGTCGTCCACCGCATGCGGAAACGGCACGAACAGCGCCGCGGCGCCCACCGCGGCAATTTCGGTCACGGTGCTGGCCCCCGCGCGCGCGATGATCACGTCGGCGTCGGCAAAGGCGCGCGCGGTGTCGTCGATGAAGGCCACGCATTGCGCTTCTACCCCGGCCTGCGCGTAGGCCGCACGCAACGCGTCCAGGTGCCGCTCGCCGCTTTGGTGCCACACCATCGGCCGCTGTGATGGCGGCAGCAGGGCCAGTGCGCGGGGCACGGTCTCGTTGAGCGCCTGCGCTCCCAGGCTGCCCCCGACCACCAGCAGCCGCAGCGGCCCCTGCCGCCCGGCAAACCGCCGTGCCGGTGGGTCCTGCTGCAAAAACGCGGCGCGCAACGGATTGCCGATCCACTGGCCACCAGGCAGCGCGCCGGGGAAGGCGCAAAACACCCGGTCGGCAACCTGCGCCAACACCCGGTTGGCCAGTCCTGCCACCGAATTCTGTTCGTGCAGCACCAGGGGCCGGCCAGCCAGCACGGCCATCATCCCGCCGGGGAAGGTGATGTAGCCGCCCAGGCCGACGACCACGTCCGGCCGCACCCGGCGCACCACGCGCCACGCTTGCCAAAACGCACGCAGCAGGCGCACGGGCAACCATGCCAGCGTCAGCGGTCCCTTGCCGCGCACGCCGCCAAAATCCACGGGCTCGAACGGAAAGCCGCGCGGCGGCACCAGACGCGCCTCCATGCTGCCGGGTGCGCCCAGCCAGTGCACGCGCCAGCCCTCGGCGCGCAGCGCCTCGGCCACCGCCAGCCCGGGAAAGATATGGCCCCCGGTGCCGCCCGCCATCACCAGTGCGCAACGCGCCGTCATGCCCGCCTCCCGTGCATGCGCAATTTGTTTTCCCAGTCCACCCGCAGCACGAACGCCAGCGCCACCAGGTTCATCAGAATGGCCGACCCGCCGTAGCTCATCAGCGGCAACGTCAACCCCTTGGTGGGTAGGGCACCCAGGTTGACGCCAATGTTGATGAACGCCTGAAACCCGATCCACAGGCCCACGCCCTGCGCGGCCAACCCGGCAAACACCAGGTCCAGCGCGATGGCCTGCCGCCCGATCTGCATGATGCGACGCGTCAGCCACATGAACAGCACGATGAGCGTGAGCACGCCCACGAAGCCGAATTCCTCGCCGATGACGGCGAGCAAAAAGTCGGTGTGCGCCTCGGGCAGCCAGTGCAGCTTCTCGACGCTGGCACCCAGCCCGACGCCGAACCACTCGCCACGGCCCAGGGCGATGAGCGCGTGCGTGAGCTGATACCCCTTGCCGAGTGCGTGCTGCTCGCTCCAGGGGTCGAGGTAGGCGAAGATGCGCTCGCGCCGCCATTCGTTGGTTAGCACCACCATCGCAAACGCCGCCACCACCACCAGCGCGATGAGGAAGAACATGCGCGCGTTGACCCCGCCCAGGAACAAGATACCCATGGCGATGACCGCGATCACCATGAACGCGCCCATGTCGGGCTCGGCCAACAGCAGCACCCCCACCAGACCGACCGCCAAGGCCATCGGCCACACCGCCCGGAAAAATTGCTCCTTGACCTCCATGCGGCGCACCATGTAGCTGGCGGCGTAGAGCACGACGGCGAACTTGGCCAGCTCCGACGGCTGGAAGTTCATGAACCCCAGCGGGATCCAGCGCCGTGCGCCGTTGACGCCCTTGCCGATGAACGGCACCAGGACGATGACCAGCAACGCCAGCGCGAGCACGAACAGCGGGTTGGCCCACTGCTGCCAGCGCTCGGTGGGAATCTGGAATACGACCGTGGCGGCCACCGCGCCGATGCCGATGGCCAGCGCATGCCGCAGCACAAAGTGAGTCGGGCTGTAGTTCGCAAAACGCGGGTTGTCCGGCAGCGCGATGGAGGCGGAGTACACCATCACCAGCCCCCAGCACAGCAGCGCCACGATCACCCACAGCAGGGGCTGGTCGATGCCGCTGGCACTGGCCGCCGGCGCGGGCGCGCGCGCCCAGTCGCGACGCATCAGGCGCACGGGCAGGTCAGCGGTCATGGTCCCGCCGCTGGCGTGCCCCCCGCCTGGCAGCCACCGCGCCAGTACCTTTCGTGTGGATGCCTGCCACCGCTGCCAACGATCGATCACGCTCATGCGGGTGTCCCCTCGTCGTGCTGCAGCGCACGCACCGCGTCCACGAACACCTGGGCCCGGTGCGCGTAATCGCGAAACATGTCCAGACTGGCACACGCAGGCGACAGCAGCACCGCGTCGCCGGGTTGTGCCTGGGCCGCGCACCAGCGCACGGCGGCTGGCAAATCGTCGAACCGGGCCCGTGGCACGTCCGTGTTGGCCAGCGCGGCCTCGATGGCGGGGGCGTCGCGGCCGATCAGCGCGACCGCGCGCGCGTAACGGCGCACCGGCGCCGCCAGCGGCGCGAAATCCTGTCCCTTGCCGTCCCCGCCCAAGATCACCACCAAGCGACGCTGTGGCCCCAGCCCTTCGATGGCAGCCAGCGTGGCGCCGACGTTGGTGCCCTTGCTGTCGTCGATGTATTCGACATCGCCGACGATGGCCACGGACTCGACCCGGTGCGGCTCGCCGCGGTAGTCGCGCAGCGAGTGCAGCAGTGGCGCCAACGGCGCGCCCGCCGCCGTGGCCAGCGCCAGCGCCGCCAGCGCATTGGTGGCATTGTGGCGGCCCTGGATGCGCAGCGCCTCGGCGGGCATGAGCCGCTGCAGCGGCAGCGAATCGGCCGCTGCTGCTGCAGCCCCACGCACCGGCGCATCGTCGTCGGGCCGGGCACGCACCAGCCAAGTGATGCCGTTGACGGTCTCCAGCCCCCATTCGCCCGGGCGCTGTGGCAGCCCGGGACCGAAACTCGTCCACGCCCGTGCCGGCACCGGCGGCGCACGGCGACCACGCACCGGCTCGGGCGGGGGCGGCTGCCAGGCCGCGACGATGGGATCGTCGCGGTTGAGGATCATCTGCCCGTGCTGGCCGAAGATGCGCGCCTTGGCGGCCGCGTAGGCCTGCAGGGTGCCGTGCCAGTCCAGGTGATCCTGGGTCACGTTGAGCACCACGGCCGCCGTGGGCTCGAAGCCCTCCACCCCGTCGAGCTGAAAACTCGACAGCTCCAGCACCCAGACCCGCGGCAGTGCGTCGGCGGCAAGCCGATCGGCCAGGGTGTCGAGCAGGGTCGGGCCGATATTCCCGGCCACGGCCACGTCCCAGCCGATGCTGCGCAGCAGGTGGCCGGTGAGCGCAGTGGTGGTGGTTTTGCCGTTGGTGCCGGTGACAGCCAGCACCGCGGGGCGGTAGGCCCGCGCCTCGGCGAGGGTGCGCAGGGCGTGAGCAAACAGGTCCAGCTCACCGCGCACCGGCACGCCCACGGCGGCCGCGGCGTCGCGCAGCGGCGCCAGCTGCGCGGGGGCGATGCCCGGGCTGCGCGCCACCAGCGCCCAGGGCGCGCGCGCAAAGAGATCGGCGTCGAACGCGACGCCACGCAGCAGCGTGCTGCCCGGGGCCACCGCCTGCAGCGCGT
>NZ_CALIND010000159.1:0-10045 GCF_938045175.1 uncultured Tepidimonas sp. | reverse complement strand
TTGGTCGCGCGCATCCGCCAGCTGGCCAGCGGGCAGGCCGCTGCCCCCGTCGCTCCACCCCCACCGCCCCCTCCGCCCCCACCACCGCCGCCCGCGACCGCCGCGCCAGCACCCATGGGGGCTGGCGGCATGCCGGCTGCCGCTCCGCCTGGCGTCCCTCGGCGCCTGCAAGCGCGTATCGGGCCACTGGCTCGGCTCGACCTGGCAGACCCCATCAAGGACTTGTTTCGTGACATTGCCGGGCTAGGCCACATCACCGCCGAGCGCGACGAGGGCGCGTACCGCATCTACGACATCGACACCAGCAGCACCGATGACGAGCTGCTGGATCTGTTCGCCTTCCACGTTGCGCGTGACCAGGTGACGTTGGTGCCGCTGACCGGGGCACCCGAACCCGCGGCATCCACGGCATCGCCGATGACGGCATCGGCCGTCGGGACCAGCGTGGAGCACAGCCGCGACGTCATCGAGGAGGGCTTCGGACTTTTCGCTGGCGCCCCCGGCAGCCCCGTGGCGGGTACCCAGCCGGATCCAGCGACCGGCGCGCCAGTGCCTGGCAAGGACGAAGTGCATGGCTACGGCCTCTTCGCTGGCGCGCCGGGCAACCCCATCACGCCTGTCGAACACGCCGCCAGCGTGCAGGCCGAGACCCAGGCGCATTTACACCCCGCTCAGGGCGACGCCGGCGCGCCGAGCGCGGAAGCGCGCACGCGTGAATCGGCGGCCAAGGCCGCACGGCAGGCCTCGACGGCGCAGCTCGAGACCACGACGCTGCGCGTGTCGGTCAGCAAAATCGACCAGCTCATCAACCAAGTGGGCGAACTCGTCATCACCCAGGCCATGCTGGCGCAGTACAGCCGAGACCTGGACGCTACCCTGCACCAGCAGCTGCTGGCGGGCCTCGCCGATCTGGAGCGCAACACGCGTGACCTGCAGGAATCGGTCATGTCGATCCGCATGATCCCAATGTCGGTGGTGTTCAGCCGCTTCCCACGCATGCTGCGCGACCTGGCCAGCAAGCTCGGCAAGAAGGTGGAGCTGGTCACGCACGGTGAGGCGACCGAACTCGACAAGGGCCTAATCGAAAAGATCACCGATCCCCTGACCCACCTGATCCGCAACAGCTGCGACCATGGCATCGAGCTGCCCCATGAGCGCCTGGCCAAGGGCAAGCCCGAGGTGGGCACGATCACGCTGTCGGCGGCGCACCAAGGGGGCTCGATCCTCATCGAAGTGCGCGACGACGGCCGCGGCCTGTCGCGCGCCAAATTGCTGAAAAAGGCGCGGGAAAAAGGCATCCCCTGCTCGGACGACATGAGCGACAGTGAGGTCTGGCAGCTCATTTTTGCGCCGGGCTTCTCCACCGCGGAGGTAGTCACCGATGTCTCGGGACGCGGCGTCGGGATGGATGTCGTGAAAAAGAACATTTCGGCGCTGGGCGGCTCGGTGGAGATCGACTCCGCAGAAGGCTATGGCATGAGCGTGCGGGTGCGCCTGCCGCTGACGCTGGCCATCATGGACGGCATGACCGTGCGCGTGGGCAAAGAGGTCTACATCCTGCCACTGTCATCGGTGGTCGAATCGTTCCAGGTACAGGCCAGCGACATCAACACCGTCGCCCAAAGTGCGCAGCTCATCAAGGTACGCGACGAATACATGCCGGTGGTGGAGCTCGACCGCTTGTTCCAGGTGCCCCGCGCGGGCAGCGATCCTTCGGCCAACAGCATCATGGTGGTCATCGAGTCCGATGGCGCGCGGGTGGCGCTCATGGTCGACGAACTGCTGGGCCAACAGCAGGTGGTGATCAAAATCCTCGAAGCCAACTACCGCAAGGTGCCCAACGTCTCCGGCGCCACCATCCTGGGTGACGGCAGCGTCTCACTGATCCTGGACACGTCGTCGCTGGTGCGCCGGGCGCGTCAATAACGGCGCGTTGCGCCCCTACACCACGATGATGGCCGACGCTTCCGCCACCCTGCAGTCCCGCGAGTTCGCATGGACGGTGGCGGATTTCGAGCGCATTCGCCAGCTCATCTACCGCTACGCCGGCATCAGCCTGCACGAGGGCAAGCAGGCCATGGTGTACAGCCGTATCTCGCGTCGGCTGCGCGAGACGGGCCACCAGAGCTTTCGCGCCTATTTGGATTGGCTCGAATCGCACCCGAACAGCGAGGAGTGGCAAGAGTTCGTCAACGCGCTGACCACCAATCTGACGTCGTTTTTTCGGGAGAATCATCACTTCGTCGAGCTGGCGCGCATGGTGCGCGAGGCACCGCCCACGCACGAGTGGAAAATCTGGTGCAGCGCCGCCTCCACTGGCGAAGAGCCCTACTCCATCGCCATCACGATGGCCGATGCATTGGGGCTGCAGGGCCAGTTTCGCATCTGGGCCAGCGACATCGACACGCGCGTGCTGGAGACGGCCACGCGCGGCATCTACAAATTGGAGCAATTGAGCGCGGTATCGCCGGAGCAGCGGCGCAAATACTTTCTCAAGGGCAAGGGCGCCAACGAAGGCTTGGTACGTGTCAAGCCAGATCTGCAAAAACACGTCCAGTTCTTCACGCTCAATCTGGTGGAGGAGTCATGGCCGCTGCGCGAGGAGTTCGATGCGATCTTCTGCCGCAACGTCATGATCTATTTCGACCACGATACCCAACGGCAAGTGTTGCGCCGCCTGCACCGTCTGCTGCGACCGCACGGAACGCTGTTCGTCGGCCATGCCGAAAATTTCAGCGACGCCCGTGACCTGTTCCGCCTGCGCGGCAAAACCATTTACGAAAAATTATGACGGCGTCGGTGCGCACCCCCACCCATGTGCAACAGCTCAAGTCGCGCCCGCGCAAACCGGGTGAGGCTTCTTTTTTCTTCTTCGACCAGCATTTCAAATACGCCGCTGTCAAGGTACTGCCCGGCGAATACTACGTCAGCGATGAAGACATCGTCATCATGACGGTACTGGGCTCGTGCATTGCCGCGTGTATCTGGGACTCGCGACTGCGCATCGGCGGCATGAACCATTTCATGCTGCCCGAGGGGGGCGCCGACACCTCAGGCCGCTATGGCTCGTATGCCATGGAACTGTTGATCAACGAGTTGATCAAGCGCGGCTCGACCCGCGAATACATGCAGGCCAAGGTCTTCGGTGGCGGCGCAGTCATCGCCGGCATGACCAGCATGAACGTGGGCGAACGCAACACCCAGTTCGTGCTCGACTACCTGGCCACCGAGCGCATCCCCGTCGTGTCCAAAGACGTGATGGATATATACCCCCGCAAGGTGGTGTTCTTTCCCGTGACGGGCAAGGCGATGGTCAAACGGTTGGCCCATGCCCACCCGGATACACTGGAAACCCAGGAGCGCCAGGGCGTCGCAACCCGTCTGGCGCAAAGCAACGCCGGCGGTACCGTGGATCTGTTCTGAATCGTTTTCTTGCCCGCATGACGAACAAAATCAAGGTGGTGGTGGTCGACGACTCGGCCTTGGTGCGGTCGCTGTTGACCGAGATCATCAACAAACAACCGGACATGGTCTGCGTCGGTGCCGCCAGCGACCCGCTGATGGCGCGCGAAATCATCCGCGAACGCGACCCCGATGTCATCACGCTCGACGTCGAAATGCCCAAGATGGACGGGCTGGAGTTTTTGTCGCGGCTCATGCGGCTGCGCCCCACACCGGTGGTCATGGTCTCGACGCTGACCGAGCAGGGGGCCGAGACAACGTTGCGCGCGCTGGAATTGGGCGCCGTGGACTTCGTCGCCAAACCGCGCATCGGGGTGGCCAGCGGCCTGCAGCAGCTCGCCGACGATATCGTCGAGAAAATCCGCATTGCGGCGCGTGCGCGCGTGCGGCGCCTGAGCGCAGCCCCTGCGCCCACGCCGACTGGCTCGAGCAGCCCGGCGTTACGCGGCATCACGGGTCACACCGCTTCTTCGCCCCCAGCGGCCCCAGCCCCTGCCACAGCCCCCAGCGGGGTGCGCCTGTCCACCGAGAAGGTGATCTGCATCGGGGCCTCGACCGGCGGCACCGAGGCCATCAAGGAAATTTTGATGGAATTTCCCCCTGATGCGCCTGCCGTGGTCATCACCCAACACATGCCGCCGGGCTTTACCGCCAGCTTTGCGGCCCGCTTGGACAGTTTGTGCCGCATCCGGGTAGCCGAAGCGCGCGACGGCGAACGGATCTTGCCCGGTCACGCCTACATCGCCCCAGGAGGCAAACAGTTTTCCATCGCCCGCAGCGGGGCCAACTACGTCGCGGTGGTGGACGACTCCCCGCCCGTCAATCGCCACAAACCGTCGGTCGAGGTGCTGTTTCGCTCTTGCGCGCGGGTACTCGGGCCCAACGCCATCGGTGTGATGCTGACCGGCATGGGCGCCGACGGCGCGGAAGCGATGAAGGAGATGCGCGACGCGGGCGCTTACAACATCGCGCAAGACGAGGCGAGCTGCGTGGTCTTTGGTATGCCGAAGATGGCGATCCAGGCGGGTGCAGTGCACGAGGTGCTGCCGCTCAAACAAATCGCGCGCGCCATCATGGAGCGCGTCGCGGCCGCCGGCGTGCGACACCGGATCTGAGCACCACGCCCTTCACACCAGCCGATCGAGCTGGCTACCAGGGACCGGTCGAGACTCCCGTTGCGCGGCCTCACCATACGTCTGGGCCGCTTCGTCTGGCGGAAGGTTGGCCAGCGGCCGGGTATTGAGGCGCGCCTGCAATTCCTCCAGCCGCTGGGCGCGCTCTTGCGCGGCCTTGATAGCCTCCTCGCCAATCACCATGTCGACCGCCGCGCGGCTGGCCTTCCACATGTTGGGCAACAGCTCCTTGATCTGGGTGTCGAGCCGCTCGAGCGCGGGATTCTTCACCTCCGGAAAATCCGCCTTGCCATCCGCCCGATTGGGGGTGCCCCCCCCACGGGCACCCTGCGCTCGGGCCGGGTCGGCCTGCGCCGCGCGCTGCTGCGCTTGTTCATCGAGGCGCCGCTGGGCTTGCGCGTCCTCAACCTCGCGGGTGCGACGCTCCTCCTCCGCTGCACGGACACGGGCGGCCAAACCGCCGCCCTCTGCCCCGGCAGCCACCCCGGACTCTTTGGCTGTCGGCGGCGGCAGCCCCGCCCGCTCGGGTGCCGCTGCATTGGCAAACCCGTCTGCGCGCTGCCCCTCTTGCGCTGGCGTGACGGGTGCCAGCACGGGCGGGGCCGCTTGCGCCTGGACACGCGCGGCCTCGCCCTGCGGTGCGACGGCACCGCCCGCAGCGTTCTCGCGCGCCACCGCGTTGCTCGGCCGCGCCGGTGTCACGGGCTGGGCCCGCACGGTCGGCGTCGACTGTGGCGCTGGCGCAACGGCAATCGATGAAATGGTCAACATGGTGCGTCCCTCACAACACCCCGCGCATGAGCTACACGCCCCGCGCTCATCCTCGTTATCGTCCAGCATGAGCCGAACTTTAGGGTGAAAAGTGCCGTTGATCAAACTTTTGTGGGCCGCTCGCGCCGTCACCTTGGCTTGCGGGTCGCCACGGCCGGTCACCGAGGCCGCCGCCCACGTAAAATGGACGCTCGTCACAGTCCGCCGCGCGTCTGACGGTCGCGCATCGCACCGCGCCGGCGCGTCTGCCTCTCAGTAAAGGATCTTTCGATGGCGACACCTCTTCCGCTGCACGACCGCGACGGCAAAATCTGGATGGATGGCGAACTGGTGGACTGGCGCGACGCCAAGGTCCACGTGCTAACCCACACCCTGCACTACGGCTGCGGGGCGTTCGAAGGCGTGCGTGCCTATGCCACCGAGCGGGGCACCGCGATCTTCCGGTTACAGGAACACACCGAGCGTCTGTTCAACAGCGCCAAGATCCTGCGCATGACCATCCCGTACTCGATGGACGAGGTCAACGAGGCGCAACGCACCGTAGTACGCGCCAATGGTCTGCAAAGCGGCTACATTCGCCCGCTGATCTGGATTGGGTCGGAGAAGCTGGGCGTCAGCCCCAAGGGCAACCGCGTGCACCTGATGGTCGCCGCCTGGGCCTGGGGGGCGTATCTGGGGGAGGAAGGCATGAAGCGCGGTATCCGCGTCAAGACCTCCAGCTACACCCGCCACCACGTCAACATCACTATGACGCAGGCGAAGACGGTGTCCAACTACACCAACTCGATCCTGGCCAACATGGAAGCCACCGACGACGGCTACGACGAAGCCTTGCTGCTGGATCCCAGCGGCTTCGTCTCGGAAGGGGCCGGGGAAAACATTTTCATCGTCAAGGGTGGAGTGATCTACACGCCTGACCTCTCCGCCGGGGCGCTCAACGGCATCACCCGCAACACGGTGCTGCACATCGCTCGTGATCTGGGGCTGGAAGTGGTGCAAAAACGCATCACGCGCGACGAGATCTACATCGCCGACGAAGCGTTCTTCACCGGCACCGCTGCCGAAGTCACCCCGATCCGGGAGCTCGACCGCGTCACCATCGGCGCTGGCATGCGCGGCCCTGTCACCGAAAAAATCCAGACCGCGTTCTTCGACATCGTCAACGGACGCAACCCGAAATACACCCACTGGCTGACCCTGGTATGACCATGCAAGCCACCACCGCACACGCCTCCCTGGTCGTCGAACTCGGCGCCGCCGACCTCAATGCCCACGGCGGCGTCCACTGCCCACACCCCAAAGCGGGGATGGAGCTCTGGAACAGCCACCCGCGCGTATTTCTGGACATAGCCAAAACCGGTGAAACCAAGTGCCCCTATTGCGGCACGGTGTATCGACTGCGAGCGGGTGAGGTGGTCAAGGGCCAGCATTGAGCGAGAGTGAGATGTCCTCCGCGCCACTGGGTGCGACTCCCGAACGAGATATCCTTGAACGAGTGACAGTCATCATTGTCACCTACCAAAGCGTACACTGTCTCGACGCACAGGATCCGCTATTGAGCGTATGCCCGCACGTCATACTGATTGACAACGGAAGCGACGATGGTACGCTAGACGTTGCGAGTGCACGTTGGCCACATGCGCGTATCATGGCGCTCAAAAAAAATTATGGTTTCGGCGCCGCCAACAACCTTGCTCTGAGGCACGTAAACACCCCGTGCCGATACGGAGCATTTTCTACGGAAGATTGGACTCTATGTCGCATAAGAACCCTTCATCTTTACCAGTTTTTGAAAAATCGGAAGGGACTATTGGCGGTATTGTTCTGGCTTTTTTTGCCGGTTTTTCCTCATTCTTGCCGATCGGCATGGTCTATCTTTCCATGCTGGCCCTCCTGGCTTATTTAGTCATTCAGGGTTCACTTCGGAGCCGTCTGCTCTGCATCCGCGACGACAAATTCCTACAATTAGCACTGGTAGCTTTCCTCATCGTCCCGCTGCTCTCTCCAATATGGCATGGACACTACGACCAGACAGATACCCGAATCTTTCATACGATACGGGTGGTCGCAGTCATCATCGTTGGTTTGTCGTTGAACGATTTCGAACGCCGCTCTTTTCTCCTCGGCATTCTGGGCGGCAGTGCGTTCGTACTTATCACCATCTGGGTTGATCGATACTTCTACAAGATACCCCTCATCAAACCATTTGAAGATATTCTCATCGTAACTGGCAATGCGGGATCACAAAAAATGATAATGCTTGCCTGCGTGAGCAGCTTTCTTTTTTGGCTCGGTCTGGCATCCGAAAACAAATCAAGACTCGCATATTTTTCCATTGCACTCATTACGGCAACAACGATTATCTTTCACGGGATCTCCCGCAACGCCTACATACTTCTGGCCATTCTGCCTGCTGTCGCATTGGTATACCGCTTTCGCTCGATAAAAGGATTGCTTCTTTCGGCATCAATAATGATTACCATTGTCGCTACCGTTATGGCAACATCAAAAACCGTACAGGACAGGGTATCGCAAGCCGTTTCAGAAACCAAAAACTACGTAAACACAGGGGTTTACCAATCTTCAGTCGATGTTCGCGCGGAAATGATGCGATTTGCGATCGGCAAAATGCAGGAATACCCTATTACTGGCACCGGCACGGGATCCTGGGCTCTATACTGGAAAGATCACGCCTCAGCCAATCCCAGTGTAGCAGGCATCAACAATCCACATAACGATTACCTTTTGGCCGGAATGGAAAACGGGATTCCCGGCCTTTTATCGATTGTTTTTTTGCTGCTTTACTTTGCCATTCGAAACTGGAAAGCAAAGGATAAATTTGGAGGCATTGCCTTCATTATGACGGTTGCGATCGCGTTCTCCGCCTTGGTAAACGCGCCCTTTCGGGATGCAACCCTTGGTATGTCCCTAATTTTTGCGATGGCCGCATTCACGCGGCCTCCTGCCACTGTCACGACACGATATACACCCCCGCCCCCGTCGCCAGCAGCTTGCCGTCGAGGGCGAGGAAGGCCATGCGCGTAGAGGCCACGCGTGAGCCCAGGCGCAGTACTTCGGCTTCCAGTCGAAAACCTTCGCCAATACCGGGACGCAGATAGTCCACGCGTAGGTCGATGGTGCCGAGTTTCGCAAAACGCTGCAGCCGCTGCGGCACGGGTTCATCCATGTGGCGCGCGCCGATGGCCGCCATCACGGCCAGGCCGCCCATCGCGTCCAGACTCGCGCTGATGACGCCGCCGTGGATGCGATGGTAGGCAAAGTGCCCCACCAGATCCGGGCGCATGTCGATGTGGGCGGCTACGCGCTGGGGCTCGATGGCATCGATGCGTAGGCCCAAGACGCGGTTGAAGACGATCTTTTGCTCGAAAATCTCGCGCACGCCGTCGATGAACTCGGCTTCGAACGGCGGCATCGGGGACGCAGCGGCAGCGGAGCGGCTCATGGTTGGCGCACGCGAGTCGTCGAGTAAAAGGATGGCACTACACCCGGCTGAAGTCGGGCGTGCGTTTTTCGAGAAACGCTTGGAAAGCCTCTTTGGCGGCGGGGCCGCGCAAGAGTTGCGCAAACACGGTGGCCTCGTCGTGGATGCACTGCACCACGGCGTTTTGCTGCGCGCCCTTCATCAGTCGCTTCGTCTCCACCAGCGACGTCAGCGGTTTGGCGGCCAGTTTGCGCGCCACCTGCTGGGTGTAGCCGTTGGTCTCGTGGGGCGGCAACACCTTGTTGACCAGGCCCACCTCCAGCGCCGCCTCGGCGTAGATGGGCTCGCCCAGCAGCAGCGCCTCGGCCGCGCGGTGGTAGCCAAACATCTGCGGCGCGATCAGGCTCGACGCGCCTTCGGCGCACAGCCCCAAGTTGACAAACGGCATCGAAAACGCCGCGTTGTCGCCCGCGTAGACCAAGTCGCAGTGGAACAACATCGTCGTCCCGATGCCAACGGCGGGTCCGCACACCGCCGCCAGCAGGGGCTTGGGGAAGGTCGCAATCGCCCGCAGAAAGCGAAACACGGGGCTGTCCGTGCCCGCCGGCGGTTGGTGGAGAAACTCCTCGATGTCGTTGCCGGCGCTGAACATGGCCTCTTGCCCCTGGATCACGACCACCCGCACGGCGGCGTCGTTGGCGGCGCGGTCCAGCGCTTCGGCCAGGGTGGCGTACATGGCGCTGGTCAGCGCGTTTTTGCGTTGCGGGCGGTTGAGGGTCAGGGTCAGCACACCGCCCTCGGTGTGCTGCAGGATGTCTTGGGTTGCGGTCACGGTGTCGCCTCCGGTGGTCGCGGGCATCATACCCGCTCGAAAATGCCGGCCGCCCCCTGCCCCATGCCGACGCACATGGTCACCATGCCGTAGCGCAACCGGTGGCGGCGCAGCGCGTGCACGACGGTGGCCGAGCGGATGGCGCCGGTGGCCCCCAGCGGGTGGCCCAGCGCGATGGCGCCGCCCATCGGGTTGACCTTGGCGGGATCCAGGCCAAGCTGGTTCATCACCGCCAGCGACTGCGCGGCAAAGGCTTCGTTGAGCTCGATCCAGTCCAAATCGTCTTGCTTCAGGCCGGCGGCCTTGAGCGCGGCGGGGATGGCTTCGATCGGCCCGATGCCCATGATGTGCGGTGGCACCCCGCGGCTGGCGTAGCTGACAAAGCGCGCCAGCGGCTGCAGGCCA
>NZ_CALIND010000158.1:0-5174 GCF_938045175.1 uncultured Tepidimonas sp. | reverse complement strand
TTTCGATTTCGCGTATGCGGCCAGGGCCTTCTTCGATCCCAACCGGCTGATTCAGGCTGATACCCGCCACTGCTATGGCGAGGAAAGGTACCAGTTGATGGGGAAGATCGAGCAACGCCTGTTCGTCGTGGTTTACACCCCGCGAGGCAATGCCATTCGTATCATCTCGGCGCGCAAGGCCAACCGACGAGAGGTTCAGCACTATGAAGACCGTACGCGTGACGATTGACCCCGCCGTCCCGGCCACGTTGAGTGGCGGGCGCATCGACCCGGCCCGTGTGGACGGCACCACGGAAGCAGATCTTGCCCGACAAGCGGCGGCTGACGCGGCAGCGGCCTTGCAGGACGCAGCCAAATTCGCGCGCCGTGTGCGCAAGCGCCTGGGGTTGAGCCAAGCCGAGTTCTCAGAGCGTATCGACGTGCCCGTGGAGACGATCCGCAACTGGGAGCAGGGCAAACGTAGCCCCACGGGCGCAGCCAAGGCGCTGCTCAAGGTGCTCGACAAGGCACCAGAGGCGGCCTTGACCGCCCTGCATTGAGCCTGTCGCGCTTTTCTCGAGACCCCCTCACCCCACCCACCGCGCCGCCACCTGCGCGATGCGCTGGCCGAACTGGCGGGCGGTCTCCAGGTCGCCGGGCAGCATTTCTTGCGCGCCGGCATCCGCCGGCGTGGTGGCCATGGCACCGGCCGACGAGCCGACGTAGTTGACGTCGTTGCGTTGCGCGGCCTTGGTGTTGGCGGGCATCATGCCCGTGCCCACCCACACGCCGCCGTGCTGCATCGCCAGCGTAAACAGGTAGTGCAGTGTGGAGAGTTTGTCGCCGTTCATGGTGGCGCTGTTGGTAAAGCCCGCGAACAGCTTGTCTTTCCACGCCTGCGTAAACCAGCGCTTGCTGGAGGCGTCGGCAAATTTTTTGAATTGCCAGCTGACGCTGCCCATGTAGGTGGGGCTGCCCATGACGATGGCATCGGCCGCGTCGAGCTGCTCCCAGCCGCCTTCGGGCAGGTTGCCGTCGGCGTCGATGGCCAGCAGCGCGGCACCCGCGCCGTCGGCGACGGCTTGCGCCATGCGCTGGGTATGGCCGTAGCCCGAGTGATAAACGACGATGATGTTGGGCATGTGGGACTCTCCTTTTGGTAGCGTGGTTTGGGCCCGGCTGGGCCACGGGAAGAACTCGGTTCCAACGGATGGGTATCAGGCAGGCACGGGCGTAGCCCCGTTGGGCGCCAGGTCGAACAACAGGACCACGGCGTGCTCCGCGTCGCTGAGGGTGATCGCGGGCTCGTCGGCCACCATGGCCGCGTCACCCGCGCCTAGCCGCTGCCCGGCCAGGTGCACACTGCCGCGCACCACGTGCACGTAGGCGCAGCGCCCGGGCGCGATCGGATGCCGCACCGCTTGCGGCCCGTGCAACGTGGCCAAGTCCAACGCCGCGTCGGCGTGAATGGTCAAGGGGGCGTCCGGCGCGGCTGCGGCGTCCGATGACACCGACGACGCTGGCCGGGCGATCGGCCGCACGCCCGTGCCCACACTGGACGGCCGCAGCG
Source organism: uncultured Tepidimonas sp. (assembly GCF_938045175.1). Taxonomy (NCBI): domain Bacteria; kingdom Pseudomonadati; phylum Pseudomonadota; class Betaproteobacteria; order Burkholderiales; genus Tepidimonas; species uncultured Tepidimonas sp. The sequence continues at coordinate 3,625 of NZ_CALIND010000158.1, read as the reverse complement.
CCCGTTGCTCGTAGCCAGGGTCGATGCCGCGCACAGCCGGTTCGATCCAGATTTGCAGCAGATGCACGGGGTCGGGGCCTTCGTTGACTTCGCTGTGCCGGATGCCGCGCCCGGCGCTCATGCGCTGCACATCGCCCGCGCGGATGACGGCCTGGTGGCCCAAGCTGTCGCGGTGGGTGAGCATGCCCGCCAGCACGATGGTGATGATTTCCATGTCGCGGTGGCCGTGCATGCCAAAGCCGGTGCCCGGGGCGATGCGGTCTTCGTTGAGCACGCGCAGGTTGCCCCAGCCTGTGTAGCGCGGGTCCCAATAGTCCGCAAACGAAAACGAATGGCGCACCTGCAACCAGCCGTGATCGGCGTGGCCGCGGGCATCGCTGGGGCGCAGGGTGATCATCGAGGAAACCTCCTTGAGCAACGCAGTGCGATGGTCAGACTGTACGCGGTGCGCACGCCAGCCGGGAGGCAGGCATTTGATGACCGCATTCAAAGTTTTTGAATACCAGCTGCGGCTGCACACCGGTCAACGCCGCCCGGCCCTCCGCGGCGCGCGACGTGCCCACCAGTCGCGTGCAACGGTATATAATCTGCCCCGTCGGGCCGATAGCTCAGCTGGGAGAGCGCTGCGTTCGCAATGCAGAGGTCGGGAGTTCGATCCTCCTTCGGTCCACCAAATACCCGGGTTCTTAGCTCAGTTGGTAGAGCAGCGGACTCTTAATCCGTAGGTCGTAGGTTCGAATCCTACAGGACCCACCAATTTGACCCGCACCCATCGACAGATCAGGCTCAATGGCTGTCATGAGCGAAAACTGTCGACGCTGACCGGCGCACATTGCCCGGGACAACCCGCTCGCTGCCATCCGCGTGGATGAACTTTTCGAGGCAGCGGACGGCCGACTCGCCGAGCATCCGTTACTGAGTAAGCCCGGACAAATCCATGGCACAACAGGTCGCAGTGTAAGCGTCTTCTGGCTTATCTCGTCATCAACAGCTGCGCCGCCACGGCTGCGGCAATGACGGCGGGTTCTTTGCCCTGAATCCCCGGGATCCCGATGGGGCACGTCACGCGCGCCAGCACCGATGCGTCGTGCCCGCGCGCGAGCAAGCGGTGCTGAAACGCGGCCCATTTGGTGCGGCTGCCGATGAGGCCGATGAACTGCAGGTCGTCCCGCTGGCGCAGCCGCCTCAGGCACGCCTCGATCACGGCCAGATCCTCGGCGTGGCTGAAGCTCATGACCAGCACGCGGCTGCCGGGTACCAAGTCGGCGACGGCGCGCTCGACGGGATCGGAGTGCTCGGCGACCACGGTTGGTGGCAGGTCGGTGGGAAACATGCCGTCGCGGCTGTCGATCCAGGTGAGGGCGAACGGCAGCGGCCGCAGCGCGCGCTCGATGGCCTGCCCGACGTGGCCACCGCCGAACAGCGCCACCGGCACCCGCTCATCGACCCAGGCCGCGCGCAGCGCCGCCGCGTCGGCCACCGTGACGCGCTGCAGCCGCAGGTGCACGACGCCACCGCAGCACTGCCCCAGGCTGGGGCCGAGTGCGCAGCGCAACGCCTGCCCTGCCCAGCCCGGTTGCTGCAGGCCCGCGCGCGCCTGCTGGATGGCGCTCCACTCCAGCTGCCCGCCACCGATGGTGCCCAGCACGCGCTGCGCGCCCACCAACATCCACGCGCCCGGCTCGCGCGGCGCCGACCCCTCGGTACGCTCGACCCACACCAACACGCCTGGCTCGGCGCGCAGCCAGGCCAGCGCCGCATCCAGATCGCCCCCGCGCAAACAAACGGATTCCATGTTCCGCAGTATCGCCGGGGTTGAAAGGCCGGGCGCGTTGGCGCACAATCCGAGCCACATCGACTCCTCGGGCCCAACCGCCCCACCATCCGACGATGCCATCGACGACCGAAACTGGCGCACGTATGTCACCCGCCCCCACAGCCACCCCCCGCGCACGGTTGGTCTGGAGCGTGGTGGTGTCGACGCTGGCACTGCTGGCTGGCTGCGCCAGCCCACCCCCTGCCGCGCCGCCGCGCGCCGTGGAAGCGCCGCCCGCCCCGGCCGAAACGGCCCCACCCGTGGTGGTGCAGCCCGCGCCCGCGCCCGAGCCACCCTTCACCGGCAAGGTGTCTCTGGCAGCGTCGGAGCGAGACTACCGGCGCGACGGCGCGCAGCACCTGTATGAGCGCTACGGCGATCGCATCTTCCGTGGCAAGTTGCCGCCGCTGCTGCAGGCGGTGGGGGTGATGCGACTGGACATCGGCCCGCGGGGCGAGGTGCGGCGCTTCGAGTGGATGCGCGCGCCGGATCACGTGCCGCACGTCAAGGCCGAGATCGAGCGGCTGGTGATGGCCGCAGCGCCGTTTCCGGCCCCCAAAAGGCTGGGCACGGTCAGCTATACCGACACTTGGTTGTGGGACCGCAGCGGCACCTTCCAGCTCGACACCCTGACCGAAGGACAATTGGACCGCTACCCCGCCCCAGCGCCCAAGCGCGCCGCTGCGGCGCCCGAGCGTGCGGTCAGCCAGCCGAAAGCCACCACGGCCCGCGGCACCAATACCCGAACCGCCACGCGCAGCACGCGCAAGCCGCAGGCCAACGCTGACACGCAGGTGGCGCAAGGTCAAGACGGTGCGCCTCAGCTGCCGCGGTAAGTGGCGTAGCTCCACGGGCTGACCAACAGCGGCACGTGGTAGTGCGCCTGCGCGTCGGCCACGCCAAAGTCGATGGTGACGCAATCCAGAAACGGCGGCTGCGGCAGCGCCACACCGCGTGCGCGGAAGTAGTCGGCCACCTCGAACACCAGCCGGTAGGTACAGGCAGCCAGCTCGCCCGTGGCCAGCAGCGGCCCGTCGGGATTGCGGCCATCGGCATTGAGCACGACCTGTTTGATGAGGCGTGGCCCCTCACCGGTGGCATACAACCGCACAGCCATACCCGCGGCCGGGCAGCCGTGCATGGTATCGAGAACGTGTGTGCTCAGGCCCATTTGTGTCTATGATGCCGCAAAACCGACTGCCTTGTCACCATGGCCCACGTTTACGACAGCACTGCACCTTATCCGCGTGATTTGATCGGCTACGGCCGCCAGCCGCCGCACCCACGCTGGCCGGGCGGGGCGCGCATCGCAGTGCAGTTCGTGCTCAACTATGAAGAAGGCGGCGAAAACTGCGTGCTGCATGGCGACGCGGCGAGCGAGACGTTCTTGTCGGAGCTGTTTGCACCCACGGCGTACCCGGACCGCCACCTGAGCATGGAGGGCATTTACGAGTACGGCTCGCGCGTGGGCGTGTGGCGCATTTTGCGCGAATTCGAATCGCGCGGCCTGCCGTTGACGGTATTTGGCGTGGCCAGCGCGCTGCAGCGCCACCCGGAGGTGGCGCAGGCCTGTTTGGCCGCGGGGCACGAGATTGCCTGCCATGGCCTGAAGTGGATCCACTACCAACAGGTGGACGAAGCCACCGAGTGCGCCCACCTGCACGAGGCGGTGCGCATCCTGACCGAGTTGACCGGTGCCGCCCCGCTGGGCTGGTACACCGGGCGCGACAGCCCCCACACGCGCCGCTTGGTGGTGGACCACGGTGGCTTCGTCTATGACAGCGACTACTACGGCGACGACCTGCCCTT
>NZ_CALIND010000157.1:0-15849 GCF_938045175.1 uncultured Tepidimonas sp. | reverse complement strand
GGTCAACTACTTCTTCTTCGTGGCCGAAGAAGTGCGCCAGATCATGGCGCAGCTGGGCATCCGCAAGTTCGACGACCTGGTGGGCCGCACCGACTTGCTCGACATGCGCCGTGGCATCGAGCACTGGAAGGCCAAGGGGCTGGACTACAGCCGCCTGCTGCACCAGCCGCCGGTGGCCGACGGCGTGGCGCGCCGCCACGTCGAAACCCAGGATCACGGGCTGGATCGGGCGCTGGACGTGCGGCTGATCGAAAAGGCCCGTCCTGCCATCGAGCGTGGCGAGAAGGTGCACTTCATCGAGAGCGTGCGCAACGTCAACCGCACGGTGGGCGCGATGCTGTCGGGCGAGGTCACGCGCCACCACCCGGAGGGGTTGCCTGACGACACCATCCGCATCCAGATGGAGGGCACGGGTGGCCAGTCGTTCGGCGCCTTCCTGTGCAAGGGCATCACGCTGTACCTGATCGGCGACGCCAACGACTACACTGGCAAGGGTCTGTCGGGTGGGCGCATCGTGGTGCGCCCCAGCATCGATTTCCGCGGGGATGCGGGCCACAACATCATCGTGGGCAACACGGTGCTGTACGGTGCGACGCGCGGCGAGGCGTTCTTCCGCGGCGTCGCTGGTGAGCGTTTCGCCGTGCGGCTGTCCGGCGCCACCGCGGTGGTGGAGGGTACCGGCGACCACGGCTGTGAGTACATGACCGGGGGGACCGTCGTCGTACTGGGCAAGACGGGGCGCAACTTTGCCGCCGGCATGAGCGGTGGTATCGCCTACGTCTACGACGAAGACGGCCTGTTTGCCAAGCGCTGCAACACGGCGATGGTGGCGCTCGACCGCGTGGTCTCGGCCGCCGAGCAGGAGGCCACGGTCGATCGCGCCATCTGGCACCGCGGCATGACCGACGAGGCGCAATTGCGCCAGTTGCTGGAGGAGCACCACCGCTGGACCGGCTCCACCAAGGCGCGCGCCCTGTTGGACGACTGGGCGACGGCGCGCACGCGCTTCGTCAAGGTGTTCCCGCACGAGTACAAGCGCGCCCTAGGCGAGCTGGCCGCCAAGCAGTCGGCCGCCGAGGTAGCGGCCGAGGCCGCGCCTGCCAAATCGGCGGGCAAGTCCCGCAAGACCGCGCCGGCCGCGTGAAGGCGGCGCCGTTCATCGACTGACGAGGCAATCGATCATGGGTAAGATCACTGGCTTCATGGAATACGCGCGCGTCGAGGAGGGCTACCAGCCCCCGCAGGAGCGCGTCAAGCACTACCGCGAGTTCGTCATCGGGCTGGACGAGGCGCAGGCCAAGATCCAGGGCGCCCGCTGCATGGACTGCGGCACGCCGTTTTGCAACAACGGCTGCCCGGTCAACAACCTCATCCCGGACTTCAACGACCTCGTCTATCGGGGCGACTGGAAGAACGCGATCGAGGTGTTGCACACCACCAACAACTTCCCCGAGTTCACCGGGCGCATCTGCCCGGCGCCCTGTGAGGCGGCGTGCACGCTCAACATCAACGACGATCCGGTGGGGATCAAGTCGATCGAGCACGCCATCATCGACCGCGCCTGGGCCGAGGGCTGGGTGCTGCCTCAGCCGCCCAAGGTCAAGACCGGCAAAAAGGTGGCGGTGGTCGGCTCTGGTCCCGCCGGACTGGCGGCAGCCCAGCAGCTCGCGCGCGCGGGGCACGACGTGACGGTGTTCGAAAAGAACGACCGCGTCGGCGGGCTGCTGCGCTACGGGATCCCCGACTTCAAGATGGAGAAGTGGCTCATCGACCGCCGCGTCGAGCAGATGCAGGCCGAAGGGGTGACGTTTCGCACCCGGGTGCTGGTGGGCACGCTGCCCGAGGGCGTCAAGGTGAACAATGACGCGCGCGAGGTCATTGCGCCGGAGCAACTGAAGGCCGAGTTCGACGCCGTGCTCTTGTGCGGCGGGGCCGAGCAGCCGCGCGACCTGCCGGTGCCGGGCCGCGAGCTCGATGGCATCCATTTCGCGATGGAGTTCTTGCCGCAGCAAAACAAGGTCAACGCCGGCGACAAGCTCAAAAAGCAAATCACCGCCACCGGCAAGCACGTCATCGTCATCGGCGGGGGCGACACCGGCAGCGACTGCGTGGGCACCAGCAACCGGCACGGTGCGGCCAGCGTGACGCAATTCGAGGTCATGCCCCAGCCGCCCGAGCAGGAAAACAAGCCGCTCGTCTGGCCCTACTGGCCGCTGAAGCTGCGCACCAGCACCAGTCACGAGGAAGGCTGCCAGCGCGAGTTCGCCATCGCCACCAAAGCCTTCATCGGCAAAAACGGCAAGGTTACGGGCGTGCGCACCGTGCACGTCGAGCTCAAGGACGGCAAGCTGGTCGAGATTCCTGGCACCGAGAAAGAATACAAGGCCGACTTGGTGCTGCTGGCGATGGGCTTCGTGTCGCCGATTTCTACCGTGCTGGATGCCTTCGGCGTCGAGAAGGATGCACGCGGCAACGCCAAGGCGCACACCGAGGCCAACGGCGGCTACGCGACCAACGTGCCCAAGGTGTTTGCCGCGGGCGACATGCGGCGCGGCCAGTCGCTGGTGGTGTGGGCGATCCGCGAGGGCCGCCAGGCCGCGCGCGCGGTCGACGAGTACCTGATGGGGCACTCTTTGTTGCCCCGCTGACGCGCAAGCCCGCGATCGCGCCCGTGCGACGCGCTTGCGGGTTATCCCGTATGATTCGGCAGCCGGAGCCACCGGCTGTTGTTATTTTTTGCATCCATGATCGAGTCCCCCCTCGTCGAGCTGCGCCGCGTCACCTTCGGGTACGGGGATGGGCGTCCCGTGCTCGACGACGTGAGCTTGCACGTGCCCCGTGGCAAGGTTACCGTGCTGATTGGAACCTCGGGTGGGGGCAAGACGACGCTGCTGCGGCTCATCGGCGGGCAGTTGCGGGCCCGCAGCGGCCAGGTGCTGTTCGACGGACAAGACGTCGGCGCGCTCGACCGCGACGGTCTGTACGCGGTGCGGCGGCGCATGGGCATGCTGTTTCAGTTCGGCGCGCTCTTTACCGACATGTCGGTCTTCGACAACGTGGCCTTTCCGCTGCGCGAGCACACCCGGCTGTCGGAGCCGCTGATTCGCGACATCGTGCTCATGAAGCTGCACGCCGTCGGTTTGCGCGGCGCGCGCGACCTGATGCCGGGCGAACTCTCCGGCGGCATGGCGCGCCGCGTGGCGCTGGCGCGCGCCATCGCGCTCGATCCGGAGCTGATCATGTATGACGAGCCGTTTTCGGGCTTGGACCCGATCTCGTTGGGCACGGCTGCGCGGCTGATTCGGCAGCTCAACGACACGCTGGGGCTGACGAGCATCATGGTCTCGCACGAGCTGGAGTCCACCTTCGCGGTGGCCGACCACATCATCGTGCTGGCCAACGGGCGCGTGGCGATGCAGGGCACGCCAGACGAGGTGCGGCACAGCGAGGACCCGCTCATTCGCCAGTACGTGACCGCGTCGCCCGACGGCCCGGTGCGTTTTCACTATCCGGCCGTTTCGGTGGCCGAGGATTTCGGCCCCACGCTGCGGGGAGGGCGACGGGCATGAAAGGGTGGCATCCCGCCGATATCGGCTTTGCCGTGCGCGCCAAACTGGCCGACCTGGGTCTGGGCGCGCGGTTGTTCGTGCGCCTGTTGCTGGGCACGTGGGCGAGTTGGCGGCGCTTCGGGCTGATCCGCGACCAGATTCACTTCTTGGGCAACTATTCGCTGTCGATCATCGCGGTCTCGGGGCTCTTCGTGGGTTTCGTCTTTGGGCTGCAGGGCTACTACACGCTGCAGCGCTACGGCTCGTCCGAGGCGCTGGGCCTGCTCGTGACGTTGAGCCTGGTGCGCGAGCTGGGGCCCGTGGTCACCGCGCTGCTGTTCGCCGGGCGGGCCGGCACCTCGCTGACCGCTGAGATCGGCCTGATGAAGGCCGGCGAGCAGTTGAGCGTCATGGAAATGATGGCGGTGGATCCCATCGACCGCGTGCTTGCGCCGCGGTTTTGGGGCGGGGTCATCGTCATGCCGCTGCTGGCGGCGGTCTTCAGCGCCATGGGGATCATCGGTGGCTGGGTGGTCGGGGTACTCATGATCGGGGTCGACGGCGGCGCGTTCTGGAGCCAGATCCAAGGCGGTGTCGACGTGTGGGCCGACGTCGGCAATGGCATGATCAAGAGCGTGGTGTTCGGCATCGCGGTGACGTTCATTGCCCTGCTGCAGGGGTTCGAATCGCACCCGACGCCCGAAGGGGTGTCGCGCGCCACCACGCGCACGGTGGTCATGGCGTCGCTGACGGTGCTGGGCTTGGATTTCATCCTGACGGCGATGATGTTCACCATCTGACTGAGCGAGGAACGTGGAGTGATGCAGCGATCCAAAATCGACGTGTGGGTGGGGCTGTTCGTGCTGATCGGGGCGGTAGCCATCCTTTTTTTGGCCCTGCAGGCCGCCAACCTGTTGAACCTGAGCTTCAACCCCACCTACCGCGTCACGGCGACGTTCGACAACGTCGGCTCGCTCAAGCCCAAGGCGGCGGTGCGCAGCGCCGGTGTGGTGGTGGGGCGGGTGGAGTCGATCGCGTTCGACGACCAGACCTACCAGGCGCGCGTGGTGCTGGCGCTCGAATCGCGGTATGCTTTCCCGAAGGACAGCTCGCTCAAGATTCTGACCAGCGGCCTGCTGGGCGAGCAGTATGTGGGGATCGAGCCCGGCGGCGCGGACGCCAACCTGTCCGAAGGTGACGTGGTTACCCACACCCAGTCGGCCGTGGTGCTGGAAAACCTGATCGGTCAATTCCTCTTCAACAAGGCCGCCGAAGCGGGAGGTGCACAATGAACCCAGAAATGGTCATCCGCTGGCGCCGGTCGGGTGCCGCGATGCTGGCGGTGGCCGCGATCGCTATCTCGGGCTGTGCCACCGGGCCGGATGCCAACCCGCGCGATCCGCTCGAGCCACTCAATCGCGGCGTTTACCAGTTCAACGAGGCGGTCGATACCGCCGTGCTGCGGCCCGTGGCGCAGGGATATGTGGCGGTGGTGCCGTCGCCCGTGCGCACGGGGGTGGGCAACTTCTTTGCCAACCTGCGCGATGCGTGGTCGGCGCTCAACGCCGCGCTGCAGGCGCGCCCGCAGCCAGCGGCCGAGAATTTCATGCGCTTTAGCGTCAACACCTTCCTGGGCCTCGGGGGTGTGCTCGACATTGCCAGTGAGATGGGCATCCCGCGCACGACGCTCGATTTTGGCCATACGCTTGGCCGCTGGGGCGTGCCCTCGGGCCCCTATCTGGTGCTGCCACTGCTGGGTCCCTCGAGCGTGCGCGAGGCCGTGGCGTTGCCCATCGACCGGCGCGGCGACCCCGTCTCGCAAGGGGTGGACGATGTCGCCACGCGCAACGGCGCGCAAGCCCTGCGGCTGGTGGACACGCGCGCGTCGCTGCTGCGCGCGGGGGAACTGCTGGAGCAGGCGGCACTGGACAAATACGGCTTTACGCGCGATGCCTACCTGGCGCGCCGTCAGCGCCAGATCGATGCCTCGCGTGGCGACGACGAGTGACGCGCCGACGTCACCAGTGGTAACCGTCCGGAACCCGGCGCGTCTTTTCTGAACCGAATGGATATGCAAACGACCCTTGTATCTCCGACCCGCCCGGTAGCGGCCGTGATGAACCGCCGCCGCTGGTGGATCACCAGCGCGGCCGTTGCGCTCGCGGCGACCCTTGCGTGGCAGCCCCACGCCCGCGCCCTGGCGATGGAAGCGCCCGATGCGCTCATCCAGCGCGTGGGCACCGAAGTGTTCGAGGCCGTCAAGCGCGACCCCGCCCTGCGCAACGGTGACATCACGCGCATCATGGAGCTGGTCGACAGCCGGCTCATGCCACACGTCAACTTCGAGCGCATGACCGCGTCGGCCGTCGGGCGCTTCTGGCGGCAAGCCACGCCTGAGCAGCGCCAGCGCCTGATGGCGGAGTTCAAAATCCTGCTGGTGCGTACCTACTCGGGCGCGCTGACCCAGATTCGCGACCAGACGCTGGTCATTCGCCCCCTGCGTGCGGCACCCGACGCGACCGAGGTCGTGGTGCGCTCCGAGATTCGCGGCGGCAAGGGCGACCCGATCCAGCTCGACTACCGGCTCGAACAGACGCCCACCGGCTGGAAGGTGTACGACCTCAACGTCATGGGGGTGTGGCTGGTCGAGACGTACCGCACACAGTTCGCGCAGGAGATCGCGGCCAAGGGCATCGACGGGCTGATCGCCGCGCTGGCCGAGCGCAACCGCGCCAACGCCAACGCGCAGCGGAGCTAAATCGGCATGGCCGAGGCACTCGTCACTCCCCTGCCGCCGCTGCCCGCCACCCTGACCCACGCACAGGCCGAGGATTACGTGGCGCGCTGCCGTGCCGCGCTCGCGGCCGTGTCGCCCGCCCCGTTCGTGGCGCGGGTGGATGCCGCGGCGCTGCAGGAGTTCGATTCCTCGGCGCTGGCGGCGCTGCTGGCCGTGCGGCGCGAGGTGCTCGCCCGCGGGGGCGACTGGCAGGTGAGCGGCTTGCCGCCCCGGGCGCGGGTACTGGCAGGCCTGTATGGGGTGGCGGAGCTGCTGCCGTCGTAGAATGGCGGGTTTATGTCCGCCGCCGTCCGATTCGATCACGTCAGCAAGCGTTTCGACACGCCACGCGGGCTCTTGCACGCCCTGCAAGACGTGGCGTTCGACATCGAAGCGGGCGAATTTTTCGGCCTGCTCGGCCCCAATGGCGCGGGCAAGACCACGCTCATCAGTATCCTGGCCGGGTTGAGCCGACCCAGCAGCGGGCGCGTGGCGGTGTTCGGGATCGATGTGCATGCCGATCCCATGCAGGCGCGGCGGCGCTTAGGCATCGTGCCGCAGGAGCTGGTGTTCGACCCCTTCTTCACCGTGCGCGAGGCGCTGCGCTTTCAGTCGGGCTACTTCGGCATCCGCGGCAACGACGCCTGGATCGACGAGCTGCTGGCCGGGCTGGGCTTGACCGACAAGGCCGACACCAATATGCGGCAATTGTCCGGTGGTATGAAGCGGCGGGTCATGGTGGCGCAGGCGTTGGTGCACCGGCCGCCGGTCATCGTGCTCGACGAGCCGACGGCGGGCGTGGACGTCGAGCTGCGCCAAACGCTGTGGGCGTTCATTTCGCGCCTCAACCGCGAAGGCAGCACCGTGCTGTTGACCACGCACTACCTGGAAGAGGCCGAGGCGCTGTGTGGCCGCATCGCGATGCTGCGCGCCGGGCGCGTGATCGCCCTGGAGCGCACGGCGGATTTGCTCAAACGCGCGTCGGCCAACGTGTTGCGCTTCAAGACGGATCAGATGCTGCCGGCGGCGCTGGCGGCGCGCGCGCGCGTGACCGGGCGCATCAAGCAGATCAAGGTGCACGACGCTTACGAGGTCGAGCAGACGCTGGCGGCGTTGCGCCAAGCGGGCGTCGTGATGGAAGACATCGAGGTGCACAAGGCCGACCTGGAAGATGTGTTTCTGGATTTCATGGCCGTACAGCCGACTGCGGAGGCGCCGGCATGAGTGGCTGGCAAACCCTGCTGCGCAAGGAGGTGCTGCGCTTCTGGAAAGTGGCGTTCCAGACGGTGGCCGCGCCCATCGTGACCGCCATGCTGTACCTGCTGATCTTTGGCCACGTGCTCGAAGAGCACGTGCAGGTCTACGACGGCGTGGGCTACACCGCGTTTTTGCTGCCTGGGCTAGCGATGATGAGTCTGCTGCAAAATGCGTTTGCCAACAGCTCGTCCAGCCTCATCCAGAGCAAGATCATGGGCAACCTGGTCTTCATCCTGGTGGCACCGCTGTCGCACTGGGCCTGGTTCGTCGCCTACGTCGGCTCGTCCGTGCTGCGCGGGCTGGTCGTGGGCACGGGGGTGTTGTTGGTCACGGCATGGGCGGCCGAGTTGCGTTTTGCCCATCCGCTGTGGATCGGGGTGTTTGCGGTGCTGGGGGCGGGTCTGTTGGGCGCGCTGGGCGTGATCGCCGGCCTGTGGGCCGAGAAGTTCGACCAGATGGCGGCGTTTCAGAACTTCCTCATCATGCCCATGACGTTTCTGTCCGGCGTGTTCTACTCCATCCACTCGCTGCCGCCGTTTTGGCAGGCGGTCAGCCACCTCAACCCGTTTTTTTCCATGATCGACGGTGCGCGCTACGGCTTTTTTGGGGTGAGCGACGTCTCACCTTGGCTGAGCCTGGCGGTGGTCGGCACGGCGTTCGTCCTCGTGGCGGCGCTCACGCTGCACCTGCTGCGCATCGGCTACAAGATACGCCATTGATTTTGCTGGGCGCTGCAGCGCCAGACCTCACGAGAGCACCGACCATGACTGCCGACCAACTGCGCGCCCTGATTGCGGCCGGACTGCCGTGCGAACACCTGGAGGTCAGCGGTGATGGCCGTCACTGGATGGCCATCGTCGTCTCGCCCGCCTTCGAGGGGTGCCGCGCCATCCAGCGCCACCAGATGGTGTACGCCACGCTGGGGCAGCGCATGCACACCGACGAGGTGCACGCCCTGTCCATGAAGACCTACACACCTGCCGAGTGGCAGGCCGCCCGCCGCACAGCGCAGGAGTGACGATGGAGCGGCTCAGTATCCGGGGCGGCCAGCGGCTGCACGGCGAGGTGGAGATCTCGGGCGCCAAAAACGCGGCGCTGCCCGAGCTGTGCGCCGCCTTGTTGACCGACCAGCCGGTGACGCTGCGCAACGTGCCGCGGCTGCGCGACGTGGCCACCATGCGCGCGTTGTTGGAGGGCATGGGGGTGCAGGTGCGCACGCATGGCGAGCGCGGCGGCATGACGCTGCACGCTGTCGGCGCGCTGCAGCCGGTGGCGCCGTACGAGATGGTCAAGACCATGCGCGCCTCGATCCTGGTGCTGGGGCCGTTGCTGGCACGCTGCGGCCAGGCGCGCGTGTCGCTGCCCGGGGGGTGCGCGATCGGCTCGCGCCCGGTGGACCAGCACATCAGGGGTTTGCAGGCCATGGGGGCCGAGATCGTGGTCGAGCACGGTGACATCGTGGCGCGGCTGCCCGCTGGGCGCAGCCGGCTGCGTGGCGCGCGCATCACCACGGACATGGTTACTGTCACCGGCACTGAGAACCTGATGATGGCTGCGGCGCTTGCCGAGGGCGAAACCGTGCTGGAAAACGCCGCGCAGGAGCCCGAGGTGGTCGATCTGGCGCAGCTGCTGATTGCCATGGGCGCGCGCATCGAGGGCCACGGCACCAGCCGCATCCGCATCGAGGGCGTGGCAGCGCTTGCGGCTGCCGAGCACACGGTCGTCTCGGACCGCATCGAAGCGGGGACGTTCTTGTGCGCGGTGGCGGCTACCGGGGGCGAGGCGTGGCTGCGCGCGGCCCGCGCCGAGCACTTGGACGCGGTGATCGACAAACTGCTCGACGCCGGCGTGCAGGTGCAGGCCGAGCCCGACGGTATGCGCGTGCGCTCGCCCGGCGGCGCGGCGTTGCGGGCGCAGAGTTTTCGGACCACCGAATATCCGGGTTTTCCGACCGACATGCAGGCGCAGTTCATGGCCCTCAACGCCATCGCGCAGGGGCCCAGCGCCATCACCGAGACCATTTTCGAGAACCGCTTCATGCACGTGCAGGAGCTGGTGCGGCTGGGGGCGCAGATCCGCATCGACGGGCGCACCGCGTTCGTCGAGGGGGGGCGGCGGCTGTCGGGCGCGACCGTGATGGCGACCGACTTGCGCGCCTCGGCCAGTCTGGTCATCGCCGGATTGGTCGCCGACGGCGAGACGGTGGTCGACCGCATCTACCACCTGGACCGCGGCTACGACCAGATGGAGCGCAAACTGCGTGCGCTGGGCGCCGACATCGAGAGGATCGCATGAGTGCCGACACCGTGACCCTGGCCCTGTCCAAGGGCCGGATCTTCGACGAGACCCTGCCGCTGCTGCGTGCGGCGGGCATCGAGGTGCTCGAAGACCCCGAGACCTCGCGCAAGCTGATCCTGCCCACCAACCGGCCCGAGGTGCGTGTGGTGCTGGTGCGCGCCACCGACGTGCCCACCTACGTGGAGCACGGCGGCGCCGATCTGGGCGTGTGCGGCATGGACACGCTCATCGAGCACGAGGCCACCTGGGGCGACGCGGCCCGGGTGGGTCTGTACCGGCCGCTCGATCTGGGCATCGCCCGCTGCCGCATGAGCGTGGCGGTGCCGGCCGATTTCGACTACGCGCGCGCAGTGCGCCAGGGAGCGCGCCTGCGCGTGGCGACCAAATATGTGGCGATCGCGCGCGAGTTCTTCGCCAGCAAGGGCGTGCACGTGGATTTGATCAAGCTCTATGGCAGCATGGAGCTGGCGCCACTGACCGGGCTGGCCGACGCCATCGTCGACTTGGTCTCCACCGGCAATACCCTCAAGGCCAACCGGCTGGTCGAGGTCGAGCGCATCATGGACATCTCGTCGCAGCTGGTGGTGCGGCCGACCGCGCTCAAGCTCAAGCGCGAGCGCATTCGTCCCATGCTGCAAGCCTTTGCGCAAGCGGTCGCGCAGCGCTCTGCGACAATGGAACCATGACCATGGCAGATCGACTCTTGGCCCGCCCACTGCGGCTGGACACCACAGACGCGGATTTCGAGGCACGCTTCGCTTCGCGCCTGCACTGGTCGGCCGAGACCGACGCGGACATCGAAGCGCGCGTCGCGCAAATTCTGGCCGACGTGCGCACACGCGGTGATGCGGCGGTGCTCGAGGTCACGCGTCGCTTCGACGCGCTCGAGGCGGCCAGCGTGGCCGAGTTGGAGTTGGGCGCGCCCGTCCTGCGCCAGGCCTTCGATGGCCTGCCTGCCGCGCAGCGCGACGCCCTGCAACAGGCGGCCGCGCGCATTCGCCGCTACCACGAGGCGCAGCTCGACGCATGCGGCCGCTCGTGGGAGATTCGCGAGGCCGACGGCACGCGGCTGGGGCAGAAGGTCACGCCGCTGGACCGCGTCGGCATTTACGTGCCGGGTGGCAAGGCGGCCTACCCGTCGAGCGTGCTCATGAACGCGATACCGGCCCACGTCGCGGGCGTGCCGGAGATCGTCATGGTCGTGCCCACGCCGCGCGGCGAGCGCAACCCGCTGGTGCTGGCCGCGGCGCACGTGGCGGGCGTCAGCCGCGCGTTCACCGTCGGGGGGGCGCAGGCGGTGGCGGCGCTGGCCTATGGCACCGCCACCATCCCGAAAGTGGACAAAATCACCGGCCCGGGTAACGCCTACGTGGCCAGCGCCAAGAAGCACGTTTTTGGTACCGTGGGCATCGATATGATCGCGGGGCCTAGCGAAATCCTGGTGCTGGCGGACGGCACCACACCACCCGATTGGGTGGCGATGGACCTGTTCAGCCAAGCCGAGCACGACGAGCTCGCGCAGTCCATCCTGCTGTGTCCGGATGGGGCCTATCTGGACGCGGTGCAGGCAGCCATCGACCGCCTGTTGCCCACCATGCCGCGCGCCGACATCATCGCCAAGAGCCTCAACGGCCGTGGCGCGCTCATTCGCACGCGCGACATGGCCGAGGCGTGCGCAATCAGCAACCGCATTGCCCCGGAGCACCTGGAGATCGCCAGCCGCGAGCCGCAGCGCTGGGAGCCGCTATTGCGGCACGCGGGCGCGATCTTTCTGGGTGCCTACACCAGCGAGAGCTTGGGCGACTACTGCGCCGGCCCCAACCACGTGCTGCCCACCAGCGGCACGGCGCGTTTTTCCAGCCCGCTCGGGGTGTACGACTTCCAGAAGCGCACGAGCCTCATCGAAGTCAGTGCCGACGGCGCGCAGACGCTGGGCCGCATCGCGGCGGTGCTGGCGCATGGCGAAGGCTTGACTGCGCACGCGCGCGCGGCCGAGCTGCGCCTGTGCTCGGAGGGCGATGCATGAGCGCGCGGCTCGACGCCGCCCTGCAGCGCATCCGAGACGACGTGCAGGGCATGCACGCCTACGCGATCCAGGATGCCGTGGGCCTCATCAAGCTGGACGCGATGGAAAACCCGTTCGCGCTGTCCGAGCCGCTGCAGCGCGCACTCGGTGAGCGCCTGGGCCGCGTGCCCGTGCACCGTTATCCGGGGCCGCGCATCGACGACCTCAAGCGCGCGCTGGCCGCGCACGTCGACCTGCCCGCGGGGGCGGCGCTCATGCTGGGCAATGGCTCGGACGAATTGATCGCCTTGTTGGCCCTGGCGTGCGATCGGCCCGGGGCCGCCATCGTGGCGCCGGTGCCCGGCTTCGTCATGTACGCCATGAGCGCGCAGCTACAGGGCCTGGCCTTCCACGGCGTGCCGCTCACACCCGACTTCGCGCTTGACGAGGCGGCCATGGTCGAGGCGATCGCGCGCGTGCGGCCGGCAATCACCTATTTGGCGTATCCCAACAACCCCACCGCCAACCGCTGGGATCCGGCGGTGATGCGGCGCGTCATCACCGCCGTCGGCGCGGCAGGCGGCCTGGTGGTGGTGGACGAGGCGTACCAACCCTTTGCCAGCCACACCTGGCTGGACGAATGGCGCGCTGACCCCGACGCGCACGCGCACGTGCTCGTCATGCGCACCCTGTCCAAATTCGGGCTGGCGGGCGCTCGGCTGGGCTACCTGATCGGCGCGGCGCCCCTCATCGCCCAAATCGACAAAGTGCGGCCGCCCTACAACGTGAGCGCCCTCAACGCCGAGTGCGCGCTGTTTGCGCTGGAGCACGCCGACGTGTACGCCGCGCAGGCGGCCACCATCCGCGCCGAGCGCGAACGCCTGCAAGGGGCACTGGCCGCGCTGCCGGGCGTGCGGCCCTATCCCAGCGAGGCGAACATGATTCTGGTGCGCGTGCCCGACGCCGCGCGTGCCTTTGCAGGCTTGCGCGCGCGTGGCGTCTTGGTCAAGAATGTTTCTACAATGCACCCGTTGCTGGCCAACTGCCTGCGGCTGACCGTCGGCACCCCCGCCGAAAACGACGCGCTGCTGGCGGCGCTGCCTCCCTCGCTATGACTACCTTACCCGCTCCCAGCGTCACCCCGCGCACCGCGGAGGTGCAGCGCGTCACGGCCGAAACCCGTATCCGCGTGCGCGTCGACCTCGACGGCACGGGGCAGGCCCGGCTCGACACCGGCATCGGGTTTTTCGATCACATGCTGGATCAGATCGCCCGCCACGGGCTGATCGATCTGGAAATCGAGTGCCGCGGCGACCTGCACATCGACGGCCACCACACGGTGGAGGATGTCGGCATTACCCTCGGGCAGGCGCTGGCGCGCGCGGTTGGTGACAAGCGCGGCATCCGCCGCTATGGGCACGCCTACGTGCCGTTGGACGAAGCCCTGTCGCGCGTGGTGGTGGACTTTTCTGGCCGGCCTGGGCTGCACATGGACGTGCGCTTCACCGCCGGCATGATCGGGCAGTTCGACACCCAGCTCGTGACCGAATTTTTCCAGGGCTTTGTCAACCACGCGGGCGTGACGCTGCACATCGACAACCTCAAGGGCGTCAACGCACACCACCAGTGCGAGACGATCTTCAAGGCGTTTGCGCGCGCGCTGCGCGCCGCGCTGGAGCGCGATGCCCGCCTGGGGGACGCCGTGCCCTCGACCAAGGGCAGTTTGTGAGCGCCACCGTCACCGGTCACGAGACGAACGCAGCTTCCACGAGCACGATGTATACCCCGATCAGGCGCGAGACGGTCGCGGTCGTCGATTACGGCATGGGCAACCTGCGCTCGGTGGCGCAGGCGGTCATGCACGCGGCGCGGGCCAGCGATCGGGTCGACGTCGTCGTCACGGCCAGCCCGCAGGTGGTGCGCGACGCCCACCGCGTGGTGTTGCCCGGGCAGGGGGCCATGCCCGATTGCATGGCCGAGCTCGAGCGCAGCGGCCTGCGCGAGGCGGTCCTGCACGCCGCGGCCACCAAGCCGCTGTTCGGGGTGTGCGTCGGCATGCAGATGCTGCTGGAGCACTCCGAGGAAGGCGACACTGCCGGCCTGGGCCTGATCCCCGGTCAGGTGGTTCGGTTTCGCCTGGAGGGCCAGAGTCAGCCCGATGGCAGCCGCTTCAAGGTGCCGCAGATGGGCTGGAACCGGGTCTGGTACGGCTTCGAGCACGGCGCTGCCGAGCGGCCCGCGCCCCATCCGCTGTGGGCCGGCATCCCGGACGGCAGTTACTATTATTTCGTGCACAGCTACCACGCCCATCCGGCCGACCCGGCCCATGCCGCCGGTATGACCGAGTACGGCGTGCGCTTTGCCAGCGCCATCGCGCGCGACAACCTGTTCGCCACCCAGTTCCACCCAGAAAAGAGCGCCGCCCAAGGGCTGGCCCTGTACCGCAATTTCCTGCACTGGAATCCCTGAACCCTCAACCCCGCCCGAAAGCCATGCTGCTGATCCCCGCCATCGACCTGAAAGACGGCCAGTGCGTGCGCCTCAAGCAAGGCGACATGGAGCAGTCCACCATCTTTAGCGACGACCCCGCCGCCATGGCGCGCCACTGGGTCGAGCAGGGCGCCACCCGCTTGCACTTGGTGGACTTGAACGGCGCCTTCGCGGGCAAGCCCCGCAACGAAGCCGCCGTGCGCAGCATCTTGCGCGAAGTCGGCGACGACATCGACGTGCAGCTGGGCGGTGGCATCCGCGACCTCGACACCATCGAGCGCTACTTGGACGCCGGCCTGCGCTACGTCATCATCGGCACCGCCGCCGTCAAGAATCCCGGCTTTTTACAGGATGCCTGCAGCGCCTTCGGCGGACACATCATCGTCGGGCTCGACGCGCGGGACGGCAAGGTGGCCACCGACGGCTGGAGCAAGCTCACCGGCCACGAGGTCGTCGATCTGGCGCGCAAGTTCGAGGACTACGGCGTCGAGGCCATCGTCTACACCGATATCGGCCGCGACGGCATGCTCACCGGCATCAACGTCGAAGCCACCGTGCGGCTGGCGCAGGCGCTGTCCATCCCGGTCATCGCCTCGGGCGGCCTGTCGGGGCTGGACGACATCCGCCGACTGTGCGAGGTCGAGTCCGAGGGCGTGGAGGGCGTGATCTGTGGCCGCGCCATCTACAGCGGCGACCTGGACTACGCCGCGGCGGTCCGCCTCGTCGACGGCGTGGGCGCCTGACGATGCTGGCCAAGCGCATCATCCCCTGCCTGGACGTCACCGGCGGGCGCGTCGTCAAGGGCGTCAACTTCGTCGAGCTGCGCGATGCCGGAGACCCGGTGGAAATCGCCGCGCGCTACAACGAGCAGGGCGCCGACGAGCTGACGTTTCTGGACATCACCGCCACCAGCGACGGGCGCGACCTGATCCTGCCCATCATCGAGGCGGTGGCGAGCCAGGTGTTCATTCCGCTGACGGTGGGCGGCGGCGTGCGCACCGTGGAGGACGTGCGCCGGCTGCTCAATGCCGGGGCGGACAAGGTCAGCTTCAACTCCGCTGCCATCGCCAATCCCCAGGTCATCCGTGACGCCTCGGGCAAGTACGGATCGCAGTGCATCGTGGTGGCCATCGACGCCAAGCGCCGCACTCCCGCCGATGAGGCGCGGCCCGGCCCCGACGGCCAGCCCATCGGTCCCGGGTGGGACGTGTATTCGCACGGCGGCCGCAAAAACGTCGGGCTGGACGCCGTGGCCTGGGCGCGCCAGATGGCCACTCTGGGCGCGGGCGAAATCCTGCTCACCAGCATGGACCGCGACGGCACGCAAGCGGGCTTCGACCTGGCGCTCACCCGTGCCGTCAGCGACGCGGTGGACATCCCTGTGATCGCCTCTGGCGGCGTCGGCACCCTGGAGCACCTGGTCGAGGGCATCCAGCAGGGCGGCGCGGACGCGGTGCTTGCGGCCAGCATTTTCC
>NZ_CALIND010000156.1:0-10013 GCF_938045175.1 uncultured Tepidimonas sp. | reverse complement strand
GGCTCGCGTGGTGGCACAGCGCCGCGCACGGCTTGGCGCAGGGGTTGGCGCGCCACGGCCACCCGCTGTGGTGCCTGCCGGATGGCACCACGGCCACGCTGCAGGCGTGGATCAGCGCCTGCTCGCCCGCGGCCGTGCACGTGCTGGAGGTTCCGGCACCGGAAGAGCGGGCCGTCCTGCAGACGCTGGTGGCGTGGGGCATCCCGGTGCACCGGCACGGCATCGGTACCCTGCACGAGGCGGCCGACCTGCCGTTCACGCCGGAGGCGGTGCCCACGGTGTTCACCGCGTTCCGGCAGGCGGTGGAGCGCGCCCACACCCCCGTGCCCGGCCCGCTGCCGGTGCCCACCCGCTGGCCCGCGGCGTGGCAGCCTGCTGAGAACATCGCCGACCGGCTGGGCTGGCGGTGCCTCGACCCCCAGGCGCCCGACGACACCGCGCTGCTGGCAGGGGACGCACGCCACGCGCTGCCGTGGCCGCCCGCCGACGAAGCCCCTTGGGGCGGCGAGGCCGCGGCGCTGCGCCACCTGCAACGCTACCTCGACGGCGGTCATGCGCGGCGCTACAAGGCGACGCGCAACCACCTCGCCGACCCGTGGGGATCGAGCCACTGGTCGCTGTGGCTGGCCACCGGCGCTCTGTCGCCGCGGCAGGCGCTGGCGGCGCTGCGCGCGCACGAAGCGGCGCACGGCGCAACGGACGGCACATACTGGCTGTGGTTCGAGCTGCTGTGGCGCGACCACTTCCGCTGGCTGCACCGCCGCTTTGGTGCCGCGCTGTACCGGGCCCGCGGGCTCGCCCCGCACGCGCCGCCGCGCCCCCTGGATCCACAACGGCTGGCGCGCTGGATGCAGGGTGAAACCGGCTGCGACATCGTCGACGCCGGGATGCGCGAACTCGCCGCCTCCGGCTACCTGAGCAACCGTATGCGCCAGATCGTGGCCAGCTATTGGCTGCACGAGCTGCAGGGCGACTGGCGTGTCGGGGCCGCCTGGTTCGAGGCGCAGTTGCTCGACCACGACCCCTGCAGCAACACCGGCAACTGGCTCTACATCGCGGGGCTGGGCACCGACCCGCGCGGCGGCCGCCGCTTCGACCCCCGCAAACAGGCCGCGCAGCACGACCCCGACGGGGCCTACCGCCGGCGCTGGCTCGCCCCGGACACTCGGCCATGAACACCGCGACCGACGCCCCACCCGCCCGCGACGGCCCGACGCTGCGGCTGCTGCTGGGCGACCAGCTCGACCCGCTGCACCCCTGGTTTGGCGAGCGGCGCGCGGACGTCGTGTACGTGCTGATGGAAGTTCGGCAGGAGACGGACTACGTGCGCCACCACGCGCAAAAGGTGCTCGCCATCTTTGCCGCGATGCGCGCGCTGGCGCAGCAGCTCAGGGCCAATGGCCACCGCGTGCGCTATGTGACCATCGACGACCCGAGCAGCCGCCAGACGCTCACCGGCAACCTCGACGCGCTCACCCGCCACTACCGCGCCGCGGCGGTGGAATACCAACACCCGGACGAATGGCGGCTGGACGCGCTGCTGCGCGAGTGGGGCGCGGACGCGCCGGTGCCGGTGCGGGCGGTGGACAGCGCGCACTTTCTGGCCCCGCGCGACGGCGTGACGCGCGCGCTGGCGGGCCACCGCCAGTGGGTGATGGAGCACTTCTACCGCCGCATGCGGCGGCAGCACCGCGTGCTGATGGACGGCGACGCGCCGGCCGGCGGCCAGTGGAACTTCGACGCCGACAACCGCCAGCCGTGGCGCGGCGAGCCACCGGAACCCCCCGACCCCCGCCCCTGCCACGACCAGCAGGCGCTGTGGCGCACGATCGAAGCGGCGGGCGTGGCCACCATCGGCGACCCACAGGCCGACACGCTGCGCTGGCCGCTGACCCGCGCCGAGGCGCTGGCGCAGCTCGACGCCTTCGTCGCGCACGCCCTGCCCCACTTCGGCCCGTATCAGGATGCGCTGAGCCACACGCACACGCGGCTCTTTCACTCGCAGCTGTCGTTCGCCCTCAACGTCAAGCTGCTGCACCCGCGCGAGGTGATCGCACGCGCCGAGGCCGCGTGGCGCAGCGGGGACGCGCCGCTGGCTTCCGTCGAGGGCTTCGTCCGCCAGATTCTGGGCTGGCGCGAGTATGTGCGCGGCGTCTACTGGGCGCACATGCCCGGTTACACGGCGCGCAACGCGCTGGGGCACCAGCGGCCGCTGCCGCGCTGGTACTGGGACGGCCAAACCCGCATGGCGTGCCTGCGCGCCGCCATCGGCCAGACACTGGCCGGTGCCTACGCCCACCACATCCAGCGGCTGATGGTCACCGGCAACTTTGCGCTGCTGCTCGGCTGCGACCCCGCCGAGGTGCACCGCTGGTACCTGGGCGTCTACATCGACGCCTTCGAGTGGGTCGAGGCCCCCAACACGCTGGGCATGAGCCAGTGGGCCGACGGCGGCCTGATGGCCACCAAACCCTACGTCAGCAGCGCCTCGTACCTGCAGCGCATGGGCGACCACTGCCGTGCCTGCCCCTATGACCCCAAGGCCCGCACCGGCCCCACGGCCTGCCCGTTCAACGCGCTGTACTGGGACTTTCTGGCGCGCCAGCGCGAGCGGCTCGCCGCCAATCCCCGCATGGCGATGATGCTGCGCCAGCTCGACCGCATGGTGCCCGACGCGCTAAACGCGCTGCGCGCGCACGCTGCCCATGTCCGGCAGCGCATTGACCAACTCTGAGCGCGCGGTGGCGACTCCCGCGTCAGTTCAAAACTTCCACGTCACTGCGCACCACCAGCAAACCGTAGTCGCGGTCGTAGGGCTGCAACGCCTCCAACAGCCGGTCGCTGGTAGGCAGGTCGCACATCACCTCGATGCGCACGTTCGAGCTCATGCGCCAATTGCCGCTGCGCACGCCGTGCGTACCACGGCCGCGGCAGTCGCTCACGGTATAGCCCACGATACCCAGCTTGTCCAACTCCCGAACCACGAGCGATTCGAGCACCGCCTCGCAGTAGATCGTCACCAGTTTGTATGCCTTGGCCATAGCACCTCACGCGGGCAAAAAGGTTTGGGCCATCCACAGGTAAATCGGGATGCCGACGAACAGATTAAACGGGAATGTTACGCCAAGCGAGGCACCGATGGACAGCGCGGGGTTGGCCTGCGGCACGGCGATGCGCATCGCAGCGGGCGCCGCGATGTACGACGCACTGGCGTAGAGCGTGGCGAGCAAGGCGCCATTGCCCGCCGAAAAGCCCAGATAGCGCGCGGTGGCAATACCCAGCATGGCCGACAACAGCGGCATGACCACCGCAAAACCGACCAAAAACGCCCCGTAGGAGCGAAACGCGGCGATGCGCGATGCGGCCACCAACCCCATCTCCAGCAAAAACAGCGCCAGCAGTCCCTTGAACGCTTCTTTGAAGACGGGTGCGATCGGCTCGTAGCCGCGTTCGCCGGCGACCAGCCCGATGAGCAGCCCGCCGATGAGCAGCAAAATGCTCTTGCCGAAGAACACTTCGTGCGCCAGTCGTCCCCAATGGATACGCGCCAGTGCCGCCAGCCCCCCGCCCGCGCCGCCTTCGCGCTGATCGCCCAGCCGCGCCAATACCACGCCCAAAATGAGCGCTGGCATCTCCAGCAGCGCCAGAAACACGACCATGTAGCCGTCGTGCGACACGTCGCGCTCGGCGAGCGTGGCCACCGCCACCGAATACGTCACCACGCTGACCGAGCCGTAGTGCGCCGCGATCGACGCCGCATCGTAGTGCGACAGCCGCCCCAAAAAACGCAATACGGGAAACGCAACGAGCGGAATGACCATGCCCACCGCCAGCACCACGGCGCTCGCGGACACCAGTTGGCTCAACGGATACTTGGACAGCTCGACGCCGCCCTTGAGCCCGATGGCCAGCAGCAGATAGATAGACAAGGCCTCGTAGATGGCGGCAGGGATCTTGAGGTCGGACTTGCTCAGTCCCGCCACAATGCCCAGCAGAAAAAACAGAACGATCGGGTCAAACGTCATTGCTCAGCTCCTAGGATTCACGCGTCGTGCACGGCAGACCGAGTGGTATCCGGCGCAACCTAACCCGGACCAGCCCGCAGCATCTCGTGCAGCAGGGTCTGCAGGGCCTCGGCCTTGATGACCAGCCCCAGGTCGATCATCTCGGACCCCATGGCCTGCAGTCCAGCCGCCGCCGGAACTGGCGCGGGCGTCAGGCGTAGCGATTCCTCGCGAAAAAACACGGCCGCCACCACACCGGCCAGCCACAACCCCGAGCCATCGGCCGCGCGCACGAACACCGGAGAGCCGCTGGAGCCGGGGTAGACGGCCGCGTCCACCAGGAAGGCGGGCTGTCCCTCGAAGTCGACCGCCAGCGGCGTGGCCGTGGTGCCGCGGCGCAGAATGGGCAGCGCGTGCACGCTGTCCCATACGCCGCTGGGATAGCCGACGAACCACACTTCCTCCAGCGCATCGAGCTGCGCCAGGCGCGTCGCGTCGGCCAGGCGATCACTGGCGATCGGCTGCACGTACAGCGTCGCCCCTTGTTGCTCGGCGGCCTGCTGCAGCGGGGCCAAGGGCAGCGCGGCCAAATCGACCGCGGGGTCCGGATGCCGCTGCCAGGCCTCGGCAAACTCGTCGATGCGTACTTCGAAGCGGCTGCCCAACACCGGTTCGCCCTGGTGGGCGAGCGTGAAGACCAACGCCCCCTGGGTGACGTCGTCGACCAAATGCCGATTGGTCACCACGAAGCGGGTGCGCCCGCGCGCGTGCACGTGTTCGATGACGAAGGCCGTGCCGGTGCCGCTGCCGCCGTCGGCCAGCGTGGTCTCGACGCGCACGGTATGAAACAGCAGCCGCTTGGCGGGCGTGTCGACGACGAAGGGGTGGGCGAGAGCAGCACTCATGGGGCGTCATTGTCCTGCATGGCACGGGCGCGCCGATTGAGCTGCGCCACGGCACGTTCGGCGGCGGCCAGCGCCTCGGCGGCTTCGGCCTCGCTGCCCATCATCATCAAGCGACCAAAATTGCCGAACGGCTTGACGTCGACCAGCGTGACGTTGGCGGCTTTTTCCGCCTCGTTGGCGGCATAAATGGCGTAGCCCGCCGGCTCGCACTCGAAGATGAACAGCGTCTTGCCCGGCAGCAACATGGAGCCGCGGCGCAACTGGCGATTGATGAGCGTGGCATGGTCGGGCGTGACGGCACGGATGTTTTCCGCCCAGGCGATGCGGCACGGCAGCCGGTCTTCCAGCTGCGCGCCCAGCTGCTCCAGGATGATGTCGCCCGCGGCCAGCACCTCGCTTTGGCTGCGGTAGTGGATTTCCATCGAGCCAAAGGCGCGCTCGACCACCTGCTCGCCCATGCGCACGTTGGTGGCCTTGAGCGCGATGTCCGACAACCGGTGCACTGCCATGCCGGGGGCCACCTCGATCCACAGACAGGCATCGCCCGGCACCGGCAGAAAGCCCTGTGACGACGTGCCCAGGTACGAGGCGAGCTGCGGCTGCAGCGCATCGATGAAGACGAAAGTGCGCAACTGCACGCGCGTGCGGTCGGCCAAGCGGCTCATCGCGTCAGCCCCAGGTAGAGCGTGGGCAGCACCTCCGGCAGGCGCTGCACGCGATCGAGCACCGTGTAATGGCGCGCGCCGAAGATGCGCGCGACGTAGGCATCGGCCAGGGGATCGAGCGTGAGGCAGTAGCTGACAATCCCGTCACGCTTGAGCTCTTGCACCGCGTGCTGCGCATCCAGGCGCAGGTATTGCGGGTCGCGCACGTCCACGTCGGCGGGCTCACCGTCGGTCAAGACGAAGACGATTTTCTTGCGTTGTCGCTGGCGCTTGAGCTCGGCCCCAGCGTGGCGCAGCGCCGCGCCCAGACGGGTGGAAAACGCCCCCTCCAGACCGGCCAGCCGCGCCTTGGGCCCGTCGCCCCAGGACTCGCGAAAATCCTTGATGCGCAGGTAGTGCACATCGTGCCGCCCGTCGGAGCGAAAGCCGTGGATGGCGAACCGATCACCGATGCGCTGCAGGGCCTCGGCCAGCAGCGTCGCTGCCGCACGCGTCAAATCGAGCACCGTCTGCTCACTGCCGCGCACGGGATCGTTGGCCGATGCCGACAGGTCCAGCAGCAGCAACACGGCGACGTCGCGCGTATGCAAGCGGTGCTGCATCATGATGCGCGGGTCGGGCTGCTGCCCCATGCGCAGATCGACCCAGGCACGCACCGCCGCGTCCACGTCGAGCTCGTCGCCATCCTCCACCCGACGGATGCGCTGCAGCCCCTGCGGGACCATGGCCTCGATCAAGTGGCGCAGGCGCTGCACGATGGGACGCTGCTCCTGCAAGAGGGTATCGATGCGGGCTACGTCGCCCGGCGGCGCATGGCGCTCCAGCACCGTCACCCAATCCGGGCGCTGCAGCTGAATTTGGTAGTCCCACTCGGGGTAGTGCACCGGGTCGGCCAGCGGCGGGCGCCCCAGCAGCGAGTTGATGGTCACACCCTCCTGATCGAGCCAGAATTCGGTCGGCAGGATCCAGACCTCCTGCGCGTCGTCGCCCGCGAATTCGACGTCGACCTCGTTGACCATCTCCATCACATTGACCTTGCGGCGCACCTGCTGCTGGCGCTCCCAGGTAGCGGCCAGCGCTTGCGCTTCGTCGTACGCGCCGCTGGTCCAGATGGCGCGGTTGTCGTCGCGGTACAGCGCCCGCTGCCCATCCAGCCGCGACGAAAATGCGGGCCAGGGTTCGGCGTCGAGGCGCGCGCGCAGCGCTTCGGCCAGTTCTATGCCGGTCTGCAGGCTGGCCTGCGGGTCGTCCCAGGTGGTCCAAGCGGCCAGCGCCGCCAACCCTTGTTGCACCCAGGGGTCGGTGTCGCGCCGGGCGGCATCCGCGTCCAGCCACGCCAGCGCGAGACGGTTGATGAGGTCGCCCGCGCGCTGCGGCGGATCAACGGGTGCCGGGTGCTGCGCGCGCCACAACTGTCGCAGGCGCGGAAAGCGCTGCGCGGCCAGGGTCTCGACGCGGGCATCCTCCACCAGCTCCACCACCGCCTTGGTCAGCGCGTCCAACCCGTCGTCGGGCAAGGGCTCGCGCGCCGCCACCAAGTGTGCCGCACAGTGGTTGACCGCCGCGCGGTAGATATCCAGGGCCGCGATAGGCGCACCAGCCGGATCGACCGCGGGCAGGTCGTCGTAGGCATCCGCTATATGGATGACATGATGTTCGATGTAAGGACGCAGGCCCTCGCGCGATTCGAAATCGCCAGCCGTGGGGCGCAGAAAAAAATCGCGCCCCCACAGCGCGCGCAGGTACAGATTCAGCCGGCGCTGCACGTCCACGAACAGGGTGCCGCGGCGCTCCTGCTGCAGCACCGCCAGCGCGTCCGGGCTTTGCAGCCCAAAGTAACGACGCTGCCCGTCGGCATCACCCCGGTAAGCCTGCGCGCCCCACTGTACCCAGCGTCGCAGTCCACCCAAGGTCAGCTGGCCGAGCAAGCGCTCGAGGTTTTCCAGCATCGGGCGCAGGCCTTGCGGGGCTTGCGCCAGCACCACGCCCAACACCGACAGGTACTGCCGAAATAGATCCGCATCGCCCAAGCGCAGCGCCGCCGTCGGCGCGGTCTGCACGATGAGCGTGAGCACCTGCCCCGACGTCTTGGACGCCATCGAGAGCAAAAAATTGACGAGATCAGGCAACACCTCCTCGCCGATCGCGCGCGCCAGCGCGGGCACGTGTTGCACGAAGCTGACCACCAGCTCCTCGCCCCGGCCCAGTTGGTGCAGGGCCTGCGCGCCTTTGAGGTAGTTGTCGAGTCCACGGGCAGACAGCGCACGCGCCGCTTCCTGCCACGATGCACGCAGCACGTCCTGCGCGCCGTGGGGCAGCGCCTGCAGCAGCTCGGCGTGGTCTTCCAGGTGGATGCTCATCGCGCGCCCGGTGCCCGTGCGGGCATCATCAGAAATACGTGGTCACGGCGGCGTCGAGCGCGTCGCGCATGTCGGGGTCGTCAGTGATGGGTCGCACCAGTGCCATGCGACAGGCCGCCAGTGCGGCCACGCCTTGCGCCATGAGGCTGGCGGCATGGATGAGCATGCGCGTCGAGATGCCCTCGTCGAGCCCATGACCCTTGAGGTTGCGCGCCCGCTCGGCGATGTGCACGAGCTTGCTCGCCGTCTCCCGGTCCACGCCCGATTCGTGCGCCACGATCTCGGCCTCCACCTCGTGCTCGGGATAGTCAAAGTCCAGCGCGCCGAAGCGCTGTTTGGTGGACTGTTTGAGGTCTTTCATCAGGCTCTGGTAACCCGGGTTGAAGGAGATGACGAGCTGGAAATCCGGATGTGCCTCAATCACCTCGCCTTTCTTCTCCAGCGGCAGCATGCGCCGCTTGTCGGTCAGCGGGTGGATGACGACCGTGGTGTCCTGCCGGGCCTCGACCACTTCGTCCAGGTAGCAGATGGCACCATGGCGAGCCGCCAGCGCCAGCGGACCGTCCTGCCAGCGCGTACCTTGCGCATCGAGCAGAAAGCGTCCCACCAGATCGGAGGCGGTCATGTCTTCATGGCAGGCGACGGTAATGAGCGGCTTGCCCAGCCGCCACGCCATGTACTCGACGAAGCGCGTCTTGCCGCAGCCCGTGGGGCCTTTGAGCATCATGGGCATGCGTACCGCGTATGCGGCCTCGTACAGCGCCACCTCGTCGGCCACCGGGCGCCAATATGGCTCGCGAAGGATGCGGTAGCTGGCCAGCACATCACCGGCCGCCGGTGCGGGCGCGACCGCGGCGGCGGTCACCACCGACGCAGCGGGCGCGGCGCTGGCGGAGGGGTTGATGGCGGCGGCCTGTGCGCGCGCCGCATACAGACGACGGGTCAGGGTGTTCATGGTGGTTCCGAAAAACCCGGCGGTGCGGGCAGCAGGGGGTCAATCTGGCCAGACGCGACGGGGAAAGCGCTCGCCCGCGCTCGAGGGCGGAACACCTCCGTCCGTCCGGTCGGCCGCCACCACGGGCACCGCGGCGCTGGGTTCTGCGTGCGCTGCCGACGCTGCCGTGCGGCGGGCTCGACGTGGCTGGGGATCCTCGGCCGCCGGGGCGGGGGATGTAGGCGTCGGTGGCGCCGGACGCGCACCGCGCACGCTGGCCGCCAGGCGCTGGGCAGTGGTTCGGTTCATCTTTGCATCTCCTCGATCACGGCTTCGATGTCGGCCACGGCCGCCGCCGCCGATGGGCCCATGGCGTAGGCCGTGCTGCCCTGTAACGCAGCGCGGCGAAAAACCGCGCGCCGCCGCACCACGGCACGCAGGGCGGGCAATCCAAATTCGCGCAGCGCCTCGTGCATGGCTTGCGACAGCGCGCTGCTGGGCTCGACTTGGTTGACGACCAGCCAGGCGTGCAGCCCGGGCCGGCGCGCCTGCTCGGCCACGACGGCCTGCACCAGGCGCCAGCTCGCCCACAGGTCCAAGGGTGACGGCAGCACCGGCACCAACACAGCGTCGGCCGACGCCAGGGCGCGCTGCGCCGCCGGGTGGTCGACGCTCGGCGGGCAATCCCAGACGACATGACGCGGCTCGGGTTCGGCCGCCAGGGCGCGTTCGCCATCGAGCACTACCATGCCCGCCAGCGCACCCCATTGACTGGCCGAGCCTTGCGGGTCCAGATCGGCCAGCACCGTCGGGGCACGCCGCGCCAGACCCGCCGCCAGATGGACGGCCAGCGTGGTCTTGCCCGTGCCGCCCTTGGCATTGAGCACGGCCAAGCGCCGCGGCAACCCCGATGTCATGCCGGCCCACCCACCGCCAGCGCGGCCGCGGCGATGCGGCGCGCCAGCTCGTGCTCGCCGTCGCCCAACTCGCCCTCGGCCGCAATGGTGATGTTGACGTAGGTAGGGCCAAAACTGATGTTCTGCGCCGCGCGGCCGAGCGCGTCTTGCACCTCGGCGACCCGATCCAGAAACGCGCGCGTCTGCCCGTAGCTGGCAAACGCAAACCGTTGAAACAGGGCGGGCGGA
>NZ_CALIND010000155.1:0-5006 GCF_938045175.1 uncultured Tepidimonas sp. | reverse complement strand
CTCGCGCGGCCCGGCGGGGGCGTGGCCGTGATCGCCCACCCGCATCCGCTGTTTGGCGGCACGCTGCACAACAAAGTCGTGCAGACGCTCGCGCGCGCCTGTGTGCAACAGGGCTGGGAGGCGGTGCGCTTTCACTTTCGCGGCGTCGGGGGCAGCGCTGGGGTGCACGACCATGGGGTGGGCGAGGTCGATGACCTGCTGGCCGTGGTGGCGGCGCGGGCCTCGGGGGTGCCGCTGGTGTTGGCGGGGTTTTCTTTTGGCGGCTATGTGGCCGCGGCTGCTGCGGCCCGCTTGTGGCCGCAGCAGCCGGCGCACGCCTTGTGCCTGATCGCGCCCGCAGCGAGCCGCTTCGAATTGCCCCCGTTGCCCGAGGAACTCCAGGCGCGCACGCTGGTCGTGCATGGCGAGGCGGACGACACCGTGCCACTGGCCGCGGTGCTCGACTGGGCGCGCCCCATGGGGTTGCCGGTGACCGTGGTGCCGGGGGGCGAGCATTTTTTTCATGGCCGCCTGCCGCTGCTGAAGTCCCTGACCCTGCGCCATTTGCGCGCGCTGGATTGACGGCCGCCCCCGACACGGGTGGCCTGCGAGGAACGATGAACGTGTCTGTGCTGCAACGAATCCGAATCCTGAGTCAAGCCTGTGCCCGCCGCACCGGGCGCCGAATGGGCGCGACCGCGTGGCTCGTCGCGCTGATGCTGGCGTGGATACCGATGGCGCATGCCCAGGCGCCGCAGCCGCCCGAGATCGCGGCGCGCGCCTGGCTGCTGCTGGATGCCACCAGCGGGCAGGTGCTGGCGGCCAAGGACCCGGATGAGCCGGTCGAACCTGCCTCGCTGACCAAGCTGATGACCGCCTATGTGGTGTTCGATGCGCTCAAGGCGGGCAAGCTCACGCTGGACCAAAAGCTCACCGTCAGTGAGCGCGCGTGGCGCATGCCCGGCTCGCGCATGTTCATCCAGCCCAATCAGCAAATCCCGGTAGAGGACCTGCTCAAGGGCATGATCGTGCAGTCCGGCAACGACGCGACCGTGGCGCTGGCCGAGGGTGTGGGGGGCACGGTCGAGCGCTTCGTGGAGCTGATGAACCAGCAGGCCAAGGCGCTGGGGCTGACGCGCACGCGTTACCAGAACCCCGAGGGGTTGACCGCGCCCGGTCATACCACCACGGCGCGGGACTTGGCGACCCTGGCGCAGCGGCTGATACAGGATTTTCCGCAGTACGTCGGTTACTACGCCATCCAGCGCTACCGCTACCCTGGCACGCCGGCAGCCAACGACACCAACCGCAACCTTCTGCTGTTTCGGGATCCCACGGTCGATGGCCTCAAGACCGGCCATACCGCCGCCGCGGGCTACTGTTTGGTGGCCACCGCACGCCGCCCCCAGCCCGGGCTGGGCGAGGGTCCGGCGGGGCAGCGCCGCCTGATCAGCGTCGTGCTGGGTGCGGCCAGCGAAAACGCGCGCGCGGCCGAGAGCCAGAAACTGCTCAACTGGGGTTTCAGCGCCTTCGAGGCAGTGCGCCTGACGGCCCCGGGCCAGCCCATCGCCACGCCACCGGTGTGGAAGGGGCGCGCGAGCGACGTGCGGCTGGGCCGCCCGGAGGGCATCGTCGTGTCGGTGCCGGCTGGCACGGCCAAGGGCCTGCGCACCGAGGTCGTGCGCCCCGATCCACTGGTGGCGCCGCTGCTCAAAGGCCAGCCGCTGGGCACGCTGCGCGTGCTCTCGGCGGGCGGCGTGACCTTGGCGGAGGTGCCGCTGACGGTGCTGGAGCCGGTGGAAGAGGCGGGGCTGCTCGGCCGCCTGTGGGGCGCGTTGCGGTTGTGGATCCGGTGATTGCGTCTGGCGACGTGTCGTGCTACAGTAGAGGGCTTTTCGGGTCTGCCCGAGGGCGGATCGTTCACTTTTGACGTTTAGGGACGTTATGCCAACCATCAACCAACTCGTGCGCCACGGGCGGACGGTCGAGAAGGACAAGTCCAAGAGCCCGGCGATGCAAAACTGCCCCCAGCGCCGGGGCGTGTGTACGCGTGTCTACACCACGACGCCCAAGAAGCCGAACTCGGCGCTGCGTAAGGTCGCCAAGGTGCGCCTGACCAACGGCTTCGAGGTCATCTCCTACATCGGCGGTGAAGGCCACAACCTGCAGGAGCACTCGGTGGTGCTCGTGCGCGGTGGCCGCGTCAAGGACCTGCCGGGTGTGCGCTACCACATCGTGCGCGGCTCGCTCGACCTGCAAGGGGTCAAGGACCGCAAGCAAGCGCGCTCCAAGTACGGCGCCAAGCGGCCCAAGAAGGCCTGAGTCGCGCCCGCGAAGCGCGTTTTCGCGTGAGCGGCCGTCATCGGCCTGTCACGCATCGGTGTCGAAATGCCTGGCTGGCGGGTGTTTCGGCAGTGTGGCCCCGGACGCCCTTGGTGCGCCGGTGGTCGAGTAAGTGGGGGTCCCCGTCGGCCCTCGCGGCACCCAGCGGTGCCAACTGAAGCAAAAAGGATACGAACATGCCACGTCGTCGCGAAGTCCCTAAACGTGAAATCCTGCCGGATCCCAAGTTCGGCAATGTCGAGCTCTCTAAATTCATGAACGTCATCATGGAGAGCGGCAAGAAAGCGGTGGCCGAGCGCATCGTCTACGGCGCGCTCGAGCACATCGAGAAGAAAACGGGCAAGGACCCGCTCGAGGTGTTCACCACCGCCATCAACAACGTCAAGCCGCTGGTCGAGGTCAAGTCTCGCCGCGTCGGCGGCGCCAACTACCAAGTGCCGGTCGAGGTGCGCCCCGTGCGTCGTCAAGCCTTGGCCATGCGCTGGGTCAAGCAAGCCGCGCGCAAGCGCAGCGAAAAATCCATGGCGCTGCGTCTGGCCAACGAGCTGATCGAGGCCACCGAAGGCCGCGGCGGCGCGATGAAGAAGCGTGACGAAGTGCACCGCATGGCCGAAGCCAACCGCGCGTTCAGCCACTTCCGTTTCTGACGCTGCGACTGCTCGTCCAGGCCGAGTCCCCCGTTCCCTCGAGCCCGCCACCCCCACTCACGAGGTCGGCGGGCTTCGCCCATCCGAATCTGGAGTTTTTTCATGGCACGTACCACGCCCATCGAGCGTTACCGCAACATCGGCATTTCGGCGCACATCGATGCCGGCAAGACCACCACGACCGAGCGCATCCTGTACTACACCGGCGTCAACCACAAGATCGGCGAGGTGCACGACGGCGCTGCCACCATGGACTGGATGGAGCAGGAGCAAGAGCGCGGCATCACCATCACCTCGGCGGCCACCACCTGCTACTGGCGCGGGATGGACTTGAACTATCCCGAGCACCGCTTCAACATCATCGACACCCCGGGCCACGTGGATTTCACCATCGAGGTCGAGCGCTCGATGCGCGTGCTCGACGGCGCCTGCATGGTCTATTGCGCGGTCGGTGGCGTGCAGCCGCAGTCCGAGACCGTCTGGCGCCAGGCCAACAAGTACCGCGTGCCGCGGCTCGCGTTCGTCAACAAGATGGACCGCACCGGGGCCAACTTCTTCAAGGTCTATGAGCAGATGAAGTTGCGCCTGAAGGCCAACCCGGTGCCCATCGTGATCCCGATCGGTGCCGAGGAAAACTTCCAGGGTGTGGTGGACCTCATCAAGATGAAGGCCATCATCTGGGACGAGGCGTCGCAAGGCATGAAGTTCGAGTACCGCGACATCCCGGCCGACTTGGTGGATCAGGCCAACGAATGGCGCGAGAAGATGGTCGAGGCCGCTGCCGAGGCCAGCGAAGAGCTGATGAACAAATACCTCGAGACCGGCGAGCTCAGCGAAGACGAGATCATCGCCGGCCTGCGCCAGCGCACGATTGCGGTCGAGATCCAGCCCATGCTGTGCGGCACCGCGTTCAAGAACAAGGGTGTGCAGCGCATGCTCGACGCGGTGATCCAGTTCCTGCCGTCGCCGGTGGACATCCCGCCCGTGCAGGGCACCGACGAAAACGAGCAGCCCGTCACGCGCAAGGCCAGCGATGACGAGAAGCTCTCGGCCCTGGCGTTCAAGCTCATGAGTGACCCGTTCGTGGGGCAGCTAACCTTCGTGCGCGTGTACTCGGGTGTGCTGCGCAAGGGCGACACCGTGCTCAACTCGGTCAAGGGCAAGAAAGAGCGCATCGGCCGCATCGTGCAGATGCACGCCAACAACCGCCAGGAGATCGAGGAAATCCGCGCCGGCGACATCGCCGCCTGCGTCGGTCTCAAGGAAGTCACCACCGGCGAGACGCTGTGCGACCCGGCCGCACCGATCGTGCTCGAGCGCATGGTGTTCCCGGAGCCCGTGATCGCGCAGGCCGTCGAGCCCAAGGCCAAGGCCGACCAGGAAAAGATGGGCATCGCGCTGTCGCGCCTGGCGGCCGAAGACCCGTCGCTGCGCGTCTACACCGACGAAGAGTCGGGCCAGACCATCATTGCCGGCATGGGCGAGCTGCACCTGGAGATCATCGTCGACCGCATGAAGCGCGAATTCGGCGTCGAGGCCAACGTCGGCAAGCCGCAGGTGGCGTACCGCGAAACCATCCGCAGCACCGTCAACGAGGCCGAAGGCAAGTTTGTGCGCCAGTCGGGTGGTAAAGGCCAGTACGGTCACGTGGTGTTCAAGATCGAGCCCAACGAGCCGGGCAAGGGTTTCGAGTTCATCGACGCCATCAAGGGCGGTGTGGTGCCGCGCGAGTACATCCCTGCGGTGCAAAAGGGCGTCGAAGAGGCGCTGCAGGCCGGCGTGCTGGCCGGCTATCCCGTGGTCGACGTCAAGGTCACGCTCCACTTCGGTTCGTACCACGAGGTCGACTCGTCCGAGCAGGCGTTCAAGATGGCGGCCATCTTCGGCTTCAAGGAAGGCTGCAAGAAGGCCAACCCGGTGATCCTTGAGCCGATGATGGCGGTCGAGGTGGAAACGCCCGAGGAATACGCGGGCAACGTCATGGGCGACCTGTCGTCCCGCCGCGGCATGGTGCAGGGCATGGACGATCTGCCGGGT
>NZ_CALIND010000154.1:0-6048 GCF_938045175.1 uncultured Tepidimonas sp. | reverse complement strand
CTGGGTCGATTCGATGGCGGGGCCGCAGACGGTGGCGGTCGTGCAACCGATTCACGTGGCGGGTGCGATCGCCCTGCACACGTCGGCCGTGCGCTGGGTCGCATATCCGGGATCTTCAAAACTGGCCGTTCCCACCGACGTGGACGCCTGTGACGTGCTTTGGGTGAGCGCCCGAGCCCCCAAACCCGGACCGGCCATCGCCACCGAACTCGGCTACCGCGCAGAAGGGGCGCTGCAGAGCTACCGCTGGCATGCCGCGTCATCGGCATCGAGTGGGGGCACGCTCTACGCCCAGCGCTGGGTGACCGATGCGCGGCCGTGCCCGTCCTTGCGCAGCGTGTACGATCGACTGCCATGAGCGATCGACCGCAGCCCCTTTTCATCACCTTCGAAGGCATCGACGGCGCCGGCAAATCGACCCACATCGCCACGCTGGCCGAGCGGCTGCGCCACCAGGGGCGTGCGGTGACGGTGACCCGCGAGCCCGGCGGCACCGCGCTGGCCGAGGCGCTGCGCGAGAACCTGCTGCGCACGTCCATGGATGCCCTGACCGAGGCGCTGCTGGTGTTTGCCGCCCGGCGCGACCACCTGCGGCACGTCATCGAGCCGGCGCTGGCGGCGGGGCAGGTGGTGCTGTGCGACCGCTTCACGGACGCCACGTTTGCCTACCAAGGGTACGGGCGGGGCTTCGATCTCGACGTGTTGCGCACCCTCGAGCGCTGGGTGCAGTCGGGCCCGGCCGGCTGGCGACAGCCCGATCTGACCTTGTGGTTCGACGTGCCGCCCGAGGTGGCGGCAGCGCGACTGGCGCAGGCGAGGGCACCCGACCGGTTCGAGGCGCAGCCGCAGGCGTTCTTCGAGCGCGTGGCGGCCGGTTACGCCGCGCGCGCAGCCGAGGCGCCACAGCGGATCGTTCGCATCGACGCGCGGGCAGAGGTGTCCGCTGTCTGGCAACAGGTGGAGGCCGCCTGTCGCGCGCGGGGGGTGCTGCCATGACGCTTGCGCCGTGGCTGCAGCGCCAACTGCGGTCGTTGCTCGCGCTGCGGGGACACGCCGTGCTGCTGGCTGGCCCGGCAGGCCTGGGCCAGTTCGATCTGGCACTGGCGCTGGCGCGCGCCTGGCTGTGCGAGCGGCCGAACGAGCAGGGCGCCTGCGACACCTGTCCGTCGTGCCACGCAATCGACGTGCGCACCCATGCCGACTTGTTCGCGCTGATGCCGGAGCAGCAGGCGATCGAACTGGGCTGGCCGCTCGATCCGCTCACGCAGGAGCGCATCGAGCGCAAGGAGATCAAACCCAGCCGCCAGATTCGAGTCGAGGCGACGCGCGCCGCGGTGGCGTTCACCCAGGTCACCCATGCGCGCGAGCCCGGCAAAGTGGTGCTGATCCATCCGGCCGAAGCCCTCAATCCCGAGTCGGCCAACACGTTGCTCAAGACCCTGGAAGAACCGCCGGGCCGGGTGCGCTTCGTGCTGGCCACCGAAGCCGCCCATCAATTGCTGCCCACCATCCGCAGCCGCTGCCTAACGCATGCCATGCGCTGGCCCGAAGAGCACGAGGGCCGGGCGTGGCTGAGCCGGGTGGCGGCGACCGACTACCCGGCATTGGGCGAGGACGACTGGATTGCCTGCTGGCGGGCGGCAGGGGCGCGCCCGCAAGAAGCGCTGAACTGGGCCAGCCTGGGCCTGACGGCACGCTTGTGGGCGGAATTACCGCAGCGGCTGGCGCACGGGGACTGGACACCGATCGCCGACTGGCCGCTGGCGCGCCAGTTACAAGTGGCGATGATGCTGTGCCACGACGCCATGGCGCAGGCAGCGGGGGCTGCGCCGCGCTACTTTGCGGCCGATGCGCTGCCCACGGCACCCCCGCAGCGCTTGGGCGGTTTGTGGCGGGCCTTGCAGCAGGCACGGCGCACCGTGGAGCACCCGGTTCAGGTGGGGCTGTGGACGGAAGCCTGGGCACAACGCATGCGCACGGCCTTTTCGAGCGCACGGCTGTCACGGGCGGCCGCGGCGCTACACTCGCGTGCATGAGCACGGATCCCTCAGCGGGGGATGCGGCCAACCATCCGCGTCCCACCGTCATCCAACTGTCGATCAAGGAAAAAGGCGCACTCTACGCCGCCTATATCCCCCTGTTTGCCGAGGGCGGCATCTTCGTGCCGTCCACGCGGGAGTATGCCCTGGGCCAAGACGTGTACGTGCTGCTGACGCTGCCCGATGATCCGCAGCGGTACCCGGTCGCGGGCAAGGTCGCGTGGATCACGCCCGCGGGTGCCACTGGCTCGCGCACGCAGGGCGTCGGGGTGCGCTTTCCGGCCGATGACAAATCGCGTGCGCTCAAAGCCCGGATCGAGGAAATCCTGGGCTCACACCTGGCCTCGGATCGCCCGACACAAACGATTTGACGATGCTGGCGCTGGGCCCAGCATGCCACACGAACCGACCTCATGTATACCGATTCCCATTGTCACCTCGACTTTC
Source organism: uncultured Tepidimonas sp. (assembly GCF_938045175.1). Classification (NCBI taxonomy): domain Bacteria; kingdom Pseudomonadati; phylum Pseudomonadota; class Betaproteobacteria; order Burkholderiales; genus Tepidimonas; species uncultured Tepidimonas sp. The sequence continues at coordinate 3,562 of NZ_CALIND010000154.1, read as the reverse complement.
CGGAGCTGCAGCAAAACGTCGCGGAGGTGTTGGCCGCGATGCGAGCCGCCCGCGTCGATCGCGCGCTGTGTATCTGCACCACGCTGGAAGGGTTCGAAGCGGTACACCGCTTGGCCCTGCAAGGCGCGCAGCCCACGCCGCCGTGGTTGTGGGCGACGGTGGGCGTGCACCCGGACAACGAAGGCGTGCGCGAGCCCACCGTGGCCGATTTGACCGAGCGCGCGGCGCTCGCGCGCGTCGTGGCCATTGGCGAGACCGGGCTCGATTACTACCGCCTGGGCGAGCGCACCGTGGCCGACATGGAGTGGCAGCGGCAGCGCTTTCGCGTCCACATCCGCGCGGCGCGGCAGACGGGCTTGCCGCTCGTGATCCACACCCGCAGCGCGTCCGACGACACGCTCGCCATCCTGCGCGAGGAGGGGGGATTCACCTCGGCCGCGGCCGGGGATGGTCGTGGCAGCGTCACGGGCGTGTTTCATTGCTTCACCGAGACGCGCGAGGTCGCGCGCGCGGCGCTCGACATGGGTTTTTATATTTCGTTTTCGGGGATTCTGACGTTCAAGAACGCGGTAGACCTGCGCGACGTCGCTCGCTACGTGCCGCTGGAGCGCTGCTTGATCGAAACCGACAGCCCCTATTTGGCGCCGGTACCGCACCGTGGCAAGACCAATACCCCCGCGTTCGTGCCGCTGGTGGCCGCCCAGTTGGCCGAGCTCAAAGGCGTACCGGTGGAAGCGGTTGCGGCCGCGACGAGCGACAACTTCGAGCGGCTTTTTCTGCAGCCGGTGTCGACGCCGATCATCGAGCAAAGCTCAGACGCGACATGAAAAACGTCACGCAATGGCTTGTCGTAACGGTGCTTTCCGTATACTGCGGATTGGCATTCGGGCAGCGCTCGTACGACCAGTTCATCACCGCCGTGGTGCGCGACGATGTGGCCACCGTGCGGCAGCTGCACGCGCGCGGGTTCGACCTCGACACCCCCGACCCCGACCTGAATCCGGCCCTGGTGTTGGCGCTGCAGCGCGATGCGCTGGCCGTGGCCCGATACTTGGTCGATCAACCCAGCGTCAATATCGAAGCGCTCAACGCGGCTGGCGAGAATGCCCTGATGATGGCAGCACTGCGGGATCACTTGGACATTGTGCAACGCTTGCTCGCGCGCGGCGCACAGGTCAACCGCCCGGGTTGGGCTCCCCTGCACTATGCCGCCACCAACAAGGGAGCGCACGCGCTGGCCATCACGCGCCTGCTGTTGGAGCACCACGCCTACATCGATGCCGAGTCGCCCAACCGCACGACCCCTCTTATGATGGCGGCCCGCTACGGCCGCGAGGAAGTGGTGCGCCTATTGCTGGACGAGGGGGCGGACCCGACGTTGCGCAACCAGCAAGGGCTGGATGCGATGGACTTTGCCCGCCAGGTCGGGCGCCAAACCGTGGTGGATATGATCGCGGCCTCCATTCGCGCCCGCCAGCCGCGCGGGCAATGGTGAACGACCAGAACCAGGTTTGACCGAACGAGGATGCGAGATGACCAATCCGCAACAGGCAACGAGACGTGATGCCCACGATCTGTTGGGCGGGCTGCTGATGGCCATCCTGGGCTTTGCGGCGGCATGGTACGCCCACGGCCACTATGAGCTGGGTACCCCCCGCAACATGGGGCCGGGGTTTTTTCCGTTTTGGCTTGGGCTTTTGCTGGGCGTGTTGGGCGTGCTCATTGCGCTGCCGGCGCTGGTGCGCCCAGGTGTACGCATCGCCGTGGCATGGCGCACGCTGGCGTGTGTCATCGGCTCTCTTGTGCTGTTTGCCGCGGCGCTCAAGCCCGCGGGCCTGGTCTTGGCCACGGCGGCTTCCGTGCTGCTGGCGTCGCTCGCCGATCGCAGCATAGCGTGGCGCACGCGCCTGATCGCCGCTGCCGTCATCGCGGCCTTGTGCTGGCTGGTTTTCAGCCTGGCGCTGGGCATGGTGCTGCCAGTCTGGCCGTGGAGCGTCTGATCGGCGACATCGAGGACACCCAACCATGGATATCGCACAAGGACTCTGGCTCGGGCTGCAGCAAGCCATGCAGCCGATGATGCTGCTGTACTGCTTCCTCGGCGTCTTCATTGGCACCCTGATCGGTGTGCTGCCCGGCATCGGGGCGATGGCCACGATCTCGCTGCTGCTGCCAGTCACCTATCACATTCCCCCGACCGCGGCCATCATCATGTTGGCTGGGGTGTATTACGGTGCGCAATATGGCGGCTCGACTGCCTCCATTTTGCTCAATCTACCGGGTACTCCGTCCTCGGCGGTGACTTGTCTGGACGGATATCCGATGTCGAAACAGGGTAGGGCAGGCGTCGCGCTTTTCATGACGACCGTCGCGTCTTTCGTGGGCTCGATGTTGGGCATCGTGATACTGGCCGGTTTTGCACCGGCCATCGCCGAGATTGGACTGAAGTTTGGTCCGGCGGAGTATTTCGCGATGATGCTGCTGGGCCTGATCGCGGCGTCCACGCTGGCGTCGGGATCGCCCGTCAAGGGCTTGGCCATGGTCGTGCTCGGGCTGTTGCTGGGCACGGTGGGCACCGATGTCAACTCGGGGCAGGCGCGCTACGACTTCGGCATCCCCGAGCTGATGGATGGCATCAACATCGTGGCATTGGCGATGGGGCTGTTTGGTATCGCCGAAGTGGTGAGCTCCGTCAACCAGCCGCGCGAGGGCCAGATCAACGACCGCATCACCTGGCGCTCGATGTTGCCGACCCCGGCCGATTGGAAGGCGTCGATCATACCCATGGTGCGCGGCACCGGTATCGGCAGTTTTTTCGGTGCGCTGCCCGGCACGGGTGCGTCGATCGCGTCGTTCATGGCCTATGCCACCGAAAAGAAGCTGGCGCGCGACCCGTCGCGCTTTGGCAAAGGCGCCATCGAGGGCGTGACTGCCCCCGAGGCCGCCAACAACGCCGCTGCGCAGACGGCGTTCGTGCCCACGCTGTCGCTGGGCATCCCGGGCGACGCCGTCATGGCGCTGATGCTAGGCGCCCTCATCATCCACGGCATCCAGCCCGGGCCGCTGCTCATGACCAACCAGCCCGACCTGTTCTGGGGTCTGATCGTGAGCTTTGGCATCGGCAACCTCATGCTGATGATCCTGAATCTGCCGCTGGTGGGCATGTGGGTGGCGATCCTGCGCATTCCGTACAGTGTGCTGTACCCGGCCATCCTCGTTTTCATCGCGCTGGGCACCTACAGCGTCAACAACAACGTGTTCGACATCTACATGGTGGCGATCATCGGGCTGCTGGGCTATGCGCTGGCCGTGCTGCGCTTCGAGGCGGCGCCGCTGATGCTCGGCTTCGTGCTCGGGCCGTTGATGGAGGAAAACCTGCGACGTGCGTTGCTGCTGTCACGCGGCGACGCGATGGTCTTCCTCGAGCGCCCGATCAGCTTGGGCTTCATGCTGGCCTGTGGCGCGCTGCTGGTCTGGTCACTGTGGGGTGCGCTGCGCCAGGCGCTGCGGGCGCGTGAGCGCGCCCGGGAATCGTGATTCAAAAGTTCTACAATTTGTATTA
>NZ_CALIND010000153.1:0-11774 GCF_938045175.1 uncultured Tepidimonas sp. | reverse complement strand
GGTGCGCCTGCGCTTCGGTGGCCCCTTGATCGATCAAAACCGCCTTTGCATGATCGATCCAATGTTGGTCTGCCAAACGCTGGCGAAGGGTCCGCAGGTCCTCGATGGGGGCCGAGGGCGCAGCCGGTCGCCGCGCTTGAGGCGCTGACGCGGGCACGGAGCGCGGCGCCGCCTTCTCCGTCGGCTCCTCTGCGTTGCCCCAAGCGGCATGCCAACGCAACTCTTCTTCGTGAAGCGCATCGATGCGCTGCGTACACGCCTCGAACCACGACTGAATGGCGCGCGCGGGCTCGCGCGGGCAGCCGCCGACGCTGAGCAGTAACGCACGCCAACGTTGCAAGTCGGCCGTCCACGGGCCGTCTTCCCTGGCGGGCAGCGCTTGTGTGCGCACCAGTGCAGCGCGCAGCTCGTCCTGGCGCTCGATCAGCGCCGCTAGCCACTGACGCTGGCTGTCATCAACGGGACACTCCCCCAACAATGCGCTGCCCACCGCGCGCTCTTGGCCGCACAGCTCCTTGTACCGGATGAGGGTCAACCAAATCGCGACGCGTGCGGCATCGGCCGTCTCACCCAGCACCCAGCCCAGCTCGGCCTGGACGTGCAGCATGGACGCAATGGCGCTGGTCCAACGCGACGTCGCGGCTGGCCAACCCAGCGCACGGTCGTCAATCTGCAAGCGAAGCCCTTGCAGGGCCGCTTGCGCGCGCGCGATATCGGCCACCGCCCCCCAAAGGGCCGGCCACGCCGCCGCCACTGGCTGCTCGGCCAGCGCGTCGATCGCCTGTTGCCACTCCCGCCAACGGGCATCGGCATCGATGCGGGCACGGCGGACGCCCGCTCGTGCCTCCGGGTCAGCCACGGTGAGCCAGCGATTGCTCCAGCCCCGCTCGCGCTGCGCATGATGGACCCATTGCGCCGAGACGCCGATGGCCTGCAGCACGTGGCCGATCCAGTGCAAATGGGCCCGCTGCGCTGCGTGCATCCGCTCGCAGCAACGCAAGAAAAACGGTTCGTGATCGGGTGATGGCACACCGGTGAGTAAGCAACCGGCGTGCCATTCGGCATTTAGACCCGCTCCAGCACCAGCGCGATGCCCTGCCCCACGCCGATGCACATGGTGCACAGGGCGTAGCGGCCGCCGATACGGTGCAGTTGGTTGACCGCCGTCGTCGCCAGCCGCGCACCGCTGGCCCCCAGCGGATGGCCGAGCGCGATCGCGCCGCCGTTGGGGTTGACGCGCGGGTCGTCGTCGGCCAGGCCCAATTGGCGCAGCACGGCCAGCCCTTGCGCGGCAAACGCCTCGTTGAGCTCGATGACGTCCATTTGATCGAGCGTGAGACCGGTGAGGGCCAGGACCTTGCGCGTCGCCGGGGCGGGTCCGATACCCATGATGCGCGGCGGCACACCGGCTACCGCCATGCCCACCACGCGCGCGCGCGGCGTCAAGCCGTGGCGTACCGCGGCCGCTTCGCTGGCCAGGATGAGCGCACAAGCGCCGTCGTTGACGCCCGAGGCGTTGCCGGCGGTCACCGTGCCGTCCGGTCGCACCACGCCCTTGAGCTGGGCCAACGCCTCCAGCGTCGTCTCGCGCGGATGCTCGTCGCGGTCGACGACGATCGGCTCGCCTTTTTTCTGTGGGATCGTGACGGGCACGATCTCCTGTGCAAAGAAACCCGCGCGCTGCGCGGCGAGTGCCTTGTGCTGCGACGCCAGTGCCATGCGGTCCTGATCTGCGCGGCTGATGCCGAATTCGGCGGCGACGTTTTCGGCCGTCTCGGGCATCGAGTCGACACCGTAGCGTGCCTTCATGAGCGGGTTGATGAAGCGCCAGCCGATCGTTGTGTCGTAGATCGCGTTCTGGCGCGAAAAAGCGGTCTCTGCTTTGGGCATGACGAACGGCGCGCGACTCATGCTCTCGACGCCGCCGGCGATCATCAGCTCGGCTTCTGCGGTCTTGATGGCACGCGCGGCGGTACCCACGGCGTCCAGGCCGGAACCACACAAGCGGTTGACCGTCGCCCCCGGCACGTCGAGCGGCAGGCCAGCCAGCAGCGCCGCCATACGCGCAACGTTGCGGTTGTCCTCACCGGCTTGGTTGGCGCAGCCCAGGATCACGTCACCGACGGCACCCCAATCGACCCGAGGGTTGCGCGCCATGAGCGCCGCGATGGGGATGGCGGCCAGGTCGTCGGTGCGCACGCTGGACAAGGCACCGCCGTAGCGGCCGATGGGGGTGCGAACGGCGTCGCAAATAAAGGCATGGGTCATGCGGGACTCCCGAAGGCAGAAAAACGCCCGAACGGCGGTCAGGCAAGGGGACCGAGGCCAGCGCGCATCACGCGCGCTTGGCCACCAGCGTCAGGATGTCGTAGCTGGCCACCAGCTCGCCGCGCTGGTTGGTCACTTCGACGTCCCAGGCCACCACGCCTTGGCCGCGCCCTTGCGCGTCGGTTTTCTGGCGGTCGATCTTGCGCTTGCAGGTCAGGCGCGCCTGGATCGTGTCGCCGATCGCCACCGGCTTGACGAAGCGCAGCGTGTCCAGCCCGTAGTTGGCCAGCACCGGCCCTGGCGCGGGGGAGACGAACAGGCCCGCCGCCGCCGACAGCACGAAATAACCGTGCGCGATGCGCTGGCCGAACGGCGAATCCTTGGCGGCGATGTCGTCGAAGTGCATGTAGAAGTAGTCGCCCGACAGGCCGCCGAAGGCGACGATGTCGGCCTCGGTGACGGTGCGCCGGTGGGTCAGCAGGCTCTCGCCCACGCGCAGGTCCTCGAAATGGCGGCGGAACGGGTGCACATCGGTCTCGATGCGCGCCGCGCCGCGCACGTACTCGCCGCTGATGGCGGCCAGCATGGTGGGCGAACCCTGCACCGCGGCGCGCTGCAGATAGTGCTTGACGGCACGCAGGCCACCCAGCTCCTCGCCGCCGCCGGCACGCCCGGGGCCACCGTGCTTGAGGTGCGGCAGCGGCGAGCCGTGGCCGGTGGACTCCGGCGCAGCCTCGCGATCCAGCACCAGCAAGCGGCCGTGCCAGGCGGCCGCCACGGGAATCGCCCGGGCGGCGATCTGGGGGTCGCGCGTGACCAGCGTGCCGACGAGGCTGCCGCGCCCGCGGGCGGCCAGCGCCAACGCTTCGTCGAGGTCATCGTAGGGCAGCAACGTGCTCACGGGCCCGAAGGCCTCCACGTCGTGCACCGCGTCGTGGCGGTGCGGGTCGCGGCTGCACAGCAGCGTGGGCGGAAAAAACGCCCCCTGCTCGGTGCCCTCGCCCACGGGCGCAAAGTTCGGCCCACCGTCCCACACCACCTCGGCACCTTGGCGCAACAGCGCCACGCGTTCGGCCACGTCGCGCTGCTGCGCGTGTGACGCCAGCGCACCCATGCGCACCGCCTCCAACGCCGGGTCGCCAACGACCACCTTGGCCAAGCGCGCGCACAGGCGTTCGGCCACCGCATCCAAATACCGCCGCGGCACCAGTGCACGGCGGATGGCGGTGCACTTTTGCCCCGCTTTGACCGTCATTTCGCGCGCCACCTCCTTGACATAAAGGTCGAACTCCTCGTCGTCCGGCGTCACGTCGGGCGCCAGGATGGCGCAGTTGAGCGAATCGGCCTCGGCGTTGAAGGGAACGGCATGCTGCACCAAGTGGGGGTTGGCGCGCAGCCGCGCTGCCGTATCGGCCGAGCCGGTAAACGTCACCACGTCGCAGCCTTGCAGGCGGTCGAGCAGATCACCCGTGGCGCCGATGACGAGCTGCAGCGCACCCGCGGGCAGTAGGCCGCTGTCGATGATCAGGCGCACCAGCGCTTCCGCCAGGTAGCTGGTCGCGGTGGCCGGTTTGGCGATGCAAGGCATACCGGCCAAAAACGTTGGCGCAAACTTCTCGAGCAACCCCCAGACGGGGAAGTTGAACGCGTTGATGTGAACCGCCACACCACCGCGCGGCACCAGAATGTGGGTACCGGCAAAATGCCCCTGCTTGCCCAGTGGCACCACCGGCCCCTCGTGCCAAAGATTGCCGCTGGGCAGTTCGTTGCTGCCCAGGCTGGCGTAGGCAAACAGCGTGCCGATCCCGCCCTCGATATCGATCCAGCCGTCGGCGCGCGTGGCACCCGTGTGGGCGGACCAGGCATAGAGCTGCTCCTTGCGCTCGGTCAGAAACTTCGCCAGCGCCTTCAGACACGCCGCGCGCTGCTGGAAGTCAAGCCGAAGCAGCGCGGGCACGGCGCGGCGGCCGTGCTCGAGCGCTTCGGCAAAATCGATCGCCTCGGCATGGGTGGCGGCCACAGGCGCGCCGTTGACGGCACTGCGCAGCACTTGGCTGGGAGACTGGCCGATCCAGCGGCCGGCGATGTGGCTTTGCAAAACGGGAGGGTTCATGGACAGCGGCAACGAAAGGTTCAGGAAGCGGCGGGCGCGGCGGCGCGCTGGCCACCGAGTCCGAGATAGGTTTCGATGATGCGGCGGTCGTGCAACAGGTCCTCCGCGTCGCCTTGTAGCGCCACGGCGCCCATCTCGAGCACGTAGCCCCGGTCGGCGATCTGCAGCGCCGCGCGCGCGTTTTGCTCGATCAGCAGCACCGACACACCCACCTCGCGCAGACGCGCGACGGTGCTGAGCACCTCGCGCACGATCAACGGCGCCAGCCCCAGCGAGGGCTCGTCGAGCATCAGCAGCCGCGGCTTGGCCATCAACGCACGGCCGATCGCCAGCATCTGGCGCTCCCCACCCGACAACGTGGCTGCCATCTGGGCACGGCGCTCGCGCAGGCGCGGGAAGATGGCAAACACCTCTTCCATGCGCTCGCGCTGGGTGCGGTCGCCACGGCGCCAGCGCGCGAATCCGCCCAGCAGTAGGTTGTCCTCGACCGACATCTCGCCAAACAACTCGCGCTTTTCGGGCACCAGCGCCACTTGGCGCGCGACCATGCGCTCGACGCTGGGGCGGGACACCACCGTACCCTCGACGGCCAGCGTGCCGCGCGAAGGCAGCAGCCCCATCGCGGCATTGAGCAGCGTGGTCTTGCCCGCACCGTTGGGGCCAATGACGGTAACGATCTCGCCCTCGTGCACATCCAGGTCCACCTGGTGCAGCGCCTCTACCGGGCCGTAGGACACGCAAAAGCCGCGCAGCTGCAACAGTGGGGTCCTGAGCGCGGTCATGCGGCATCTCCCGCGGGCAGATCGTCACCCAGATAGGCCGCCAATACGCGCGGGTCGCGCTGCACCTCGGCCGGGGTGCCACGCGCGATCACGGTACCAAAGTCCAGCACCGTGATGCGGTTGGCCAGGTTCATGACGAATTCCATATCGTGCTCCACGATCAGGATGCCGAGGCCCTCACGGCGCAACTGGTCGAGCAGGCGCGCCAGCGCCTGCTTCTCCAAATGGCGCAGGCCGGCTGCCGGCTCGTCGAGCAACAGCAGCGCAGGCTGCCCCGCCAGCGCGCGCGCAATCTCGACGATGCGCTGCTGCCCCAGCGGCAGCGAGCCGGCCGGTGTCTCCGCATGCTCGGCCAAGCCGCAGCGCTCGATCTGGCGCATCGCCTCGGCCAGCAACGCGGCCTCCTCACGCCGATCCAGACGCAGCATGCTCGCCAGCCAACCGCTTCGGCCCCGCAGATGGGCACCCAGCGCCACGTTGTCGAGCACGCTGCGCTGACCCAACAGCCGCACGTGTTGAAACGTGCGGCCCAGCCCGCGCGCGGCGAAGGCCCGCGAGGGCTGCCCCGTCATCGGCTGGCCCAACAGTCGCACCTCGCCCTCGGTCGGATCGTCCACGCCCGAGATCATGTTGAAAAACGTACTCTTGCCCGCGCCGTTGGGGCCGATCAACGCGTGCACCTCGCCGGCGCGCACATCGAGCGAGACCTGCGCGTTGGCCACCAGGCCACCGAAGCGCTTGGTTACCTCGCGCGCCTCGATGAGCACGGTGCCGGGCGGCGGCAGTGCCCGGCTCGGCAAGGCCGTGGGCGCAGGAAGCCGCCGCGGTGTCGGCCGCACCCCCAGGCGCTGCGCCCAACCGGCGAGCGTCGGCCACAGCCCGTCGGCGTAGCGCTGCAGCACCAGCATCATCAGCAGGCCAAAGACGATGATTTCGAAATTGCCGCTCATGCCAAACAACTTGGGCAGCCAGTCCTGCAACTGCTCTTTGAGCAGCGCAATCAGGGTCGCGCCCAGCACCGCGCCCCACAGGTGGCCCGATCCGCCGACCACGGCCATGAACAGGTATTCGATGCCGATGTTGAGGTTGAACGGCGTCGGGTTGACGAAGCGCTGCAGGTGCGCGTAGAGCCAGCCCGACAGGGCGGCGAGCAGCGCCGCCAGCACGAACACCCGGATGCGCTGGCATGCGGTATCCACGCCCATCGACTCGGCCATCAGGCGCCCGCCCTTGAGGGCACGGATGGCGCGCCCCTGACGCGAGTCGAGCAGGTTGTGCGCCGCCCAAATCGCCAGCAACAGCACCGCCCAAATGACGATCCCGAGCGCCCGCGGGTCGGCCAGCGACCAACCCATCACCGTCAGCGGCGGAATGCCGGTCAGCCCGGTGTGCCCCCCCAGAAACGCGAGGTTGCCGAACAAAAAATACAGGCTCAAGCCCCAGGCGATGGTGGCCAGCGGCAGGTAGTGCCCGCCCAGGCGCAGCGTGACCGCCCCCAACCCCCACGCCACCAGGAGCGTGAGCACCAAGCCCAGCGCCAGCCCGACCCAGGGCAGCGCCTCGGCAGGCACGCCCGACAACGCCGCCGCCACCTCGGGCGCGGTGCACACCCAGGCGGTGGCGTAGGCGCCCAACCCGACGAACGCGGCTTGGCCAAACGAGGTCATGCCCCCGACCCCGGTCAGCAGCACCAGCCCCAGCGCGACCAGCGCGTGCAGACCGATGTAGTTGAGCAGCGTGACCGTGAAGTCGGGCAGCGCCCCCCAAGCGGCGGCCAGCGCGAGCACGAAGCCGACCGTGACCCGGCGCGGGGTGAGCAGGGGCACGGACGTCGGCACCGACGCGCCGGTGGTGGTCGTGGTGGACTGGGGCGCACTCATTCCTCATCCTCCACATGGTGGCTGCGCAGCGAACGCCACAGCAGCACCGGAATGATCAGCGTGAACACCAGCACCTCCTTGAACGCGCTGGCCCAAAAGGACGCAAAGGCCTCGAGCTGCCCCACCAGCACCGCCCCCAGCAGCGCCACGGGGTAGCTGGCCAGCCCGCCAATGATGGCGGCCACGAACCCCTTGAGGCCAATCAGAAAACCGGTGTCGTAGTAGATCGTGGTGATGGGCGCGATGAGCAGGCCCGAGACCGCGCCGATGAGCGCCGCCAGCGCAAAGCTCACGTCGCCCGAGAGCTCGGTCGGGATGCCCATCAGGCGGGCGCCGACGCGATTGATGGCGGTGGCCCGCAGCGCCTTGCCCAGCAGCGTGCGCTCGAAGAAAACGAACATCGCCCCCACCAATGCGACCGTCACCCCCAGCACGACCAGTGACTGGCCACTGACGGGAATGCCGCCCAGCTCGAAGCGCGCCTCGGAAAACGCTGGCGTGCGCGAGCCTTCGGCACCGAAAAACCACAACCCCAGCCCCATGAGCACACCGTGCAGCGCCACCGACACGATCAGCAGCACCAGCACCGTGGCGTGCGCCAGCGGCCGAAACGCGAGGCGGTAAATCAGTGGCCCCAGTGGTGTGACGACCAACAGCACGGTCAGCGCCTTGCCCAGCAGCGACTCCGGCCGCCACCACACCGCCAGCGCTGCCAGCACGGGCAACACCCCGCACCACAAGGCGGTAGACCACCAGTCCACCGCCGCACCGCGCTGCAGGCGCCACAGCTCCAGCACCAGCGTCACGGCCGCCAGCGTGCACAGCAGCCACAGCGTGGCCGGGGTGCCGCCGGCCTGCAGCACCGCCATCGTCAGCGCGCCGTAGGCCACGAGTTCGCCCTGCGGCACGAAGATCACCCGCGTGACGGAAAACACCAGCACCAACGCCAGCGCCATGAGCGCGTAGATGGCGCCATTGATGATGCCGTCTTGTGCCAGAAAGAGCGCGATTTGCCCATCCATGCGGTCATACCCCACCACCGGACGCGCGCGGCGTCGGCTTGGTCAGCGATAACGAGGAGGGCCGCACCGGACGCGTGGCGCGCGCCCGGCGCGGCCGGCGAGCGTCAGGGCTGGTACTTCCAGGTCCCGTTTTCCACCTTGACCATGACACGGGCACGCTGGTCCAGCCCCAGGTGGTCGGTGGGCGACATGTTGAAGATGCCGTGCGCGCCGGGCACGTTCTTGACGTTTTCCAGCGCATCGCGCAGGGCGGCGCGGAAGGCCGGGGTGCCGGGCTGGGCTTTTTTCAGCGCTTCGGGCGCCGCCGCGGCCAGCAGCAAGCCGGCATCCCAGGCATGGCCACCAAACGTGCTGACCGTTCCCTTGCCATAGGCGGCCTCATACGCCTGAACGTAGGCCAGCGCCGATTTCTTGACCGGGTGGTCGTTGGGCAACTGCTCCGCCACCAGCACCGGGCCTGCGGGCAGGAAGGTGCCCTCGCAGTCTTTGCCGCACACGCGCAGGAAGTCGTTGTTGGCCACGCCGTGCGTCTGGTAGATCTTGCCGCCGTAGCCGCGCTCCTTGAGCGTCTTTTGCGGCAGCGCCGCCGGCGTGCCCGAGCCCGCGATCAGCACGGCATCCGGGCGTGCCGCGACGATCTTGAGCACCTGGCCCGTCACCGACGTGTCGGCGCGGTTGTAGCGCTCGTTGGCCACGATCTGCAGTTTCTTCAAACCTGCGGCCTTGACGAACTCCTGATACCAGCCCTCGCCATACGCGTCGGCAAAGCCGATGAAACCCACCGTGCGCACGCCGTTGTCGGCCATGTGGCTGGCGATCGCCAGCGCCATTTGGATGTCGTTTTGCGGTGTCTTGAACACCCAACGCCGCTTGGCGTCGACCGGCTCGACGATGCGCGCCGACGCAGCCATCGAGATCATGGGCACCTGCGCCTCCGCGACCACGTCGATCATGGCCAACGAGTTGGGCGTGATGGTCGAGCCGATGACGATGTCGACTTTGTTCTCGCTGATGAGCTTGCGCGTGTTGGTGACGGCCGCGGTGGTGTCACTCGCGTCGTCGAGGATGATGTAATTGACCTTCTGTCCGGCGATGGTTTTGGGCAGCAGGCTGAAGGTATTTTTCTCGGGGATGCCCAGCGAGGCCGCGGGGCCGGTGGCCGAGACGGTGACGCCGACGTTGATGTCGGCCCAGGCGGCCGCTGACAGGCCGACGGCAGTCAGCAGGGTCAACAAGCGTTTGGGCAAAAGCATGGGAGGTCTCCTCTGGTTGGGGTGGGGTCAAAACGGTCGGGTATCAGCGCTCGTCGAAACTCAGCACCAGCCGCTCGGTGGCGGCGTGCGCCTGGCAGGTAAGCACGAAGCCGCGCGCCACCTCATCATCGGTCAAGCCGAAGTTCTTGTCCATGGTCACGCGGCCCTCCAATACCCGCGCGCGGCAAGTGCTGCACACGCCGCCCTTGCACGAATACGGCAGGTCGAGCCCCGCCTCCAGTGCGGCGTCGAGCACGGCCTCACCAGCGGCGATCGGCACCTCGTGCTGCTTGCCGTCGAGCACGATGGTGGCGTGCGCCGCGGCGTGCTGCGGGCGGCGCTGGCCCGCCGCGTCGATGTCGGCCTGCACCTTGGCGGCCTGCGCGGCACCGGTGGTGAAGCGCTCGGTGTGGATGCGCTGCGGCGGCACCCCGGCGGCGAGCAACGCCTGCTCGGTGGCCTCGATCATGGCCTCGGGGCCGCAGATGAACACTTCGTCCATGCTGGCGGCGGGCAGCAGGGCGTCCATGATGGCGCGCACCTTCGGGCCATCGAGCCGCCCTTGCAGCAGATCGACCTCTTGCGCCTGGCGCGATAGCACGTGGATCATGGTGAAGCGATCCGGGTAACGATCCTTCAGGTCCTGCAGCGCCTCGTTGAACATGATGGTGGCGGTGCGCCGGTTGCCGTAGACCAGCGTGAACTTGGCCTGCGGCTGCTCTTCCAGCGTGCTGGCGGCGATCGACAAAATGGGCGTGATGCCCGAGCCGGCCGCAAAACCCACGCGGTGCAAGGCGCGCGGGCGCTGCACGGTAAAGCGCCCTTGCGGCGGCATCACCTCCAGGCGCTGGCCCGGGCGCAACTGGGTGGCCGCCCAGTTGGAAAACCGTCCCCCCTGCACCGGACGGATGCCGATTTCCAGCTCGCCCTCGCGCGCCAGGCGCGAGCGCGGACAGCAGATGGAATAGTTGCGGCGCAGCTCCTCGCCGTCCAGGCGGGTGCGCAGCGTCAGGTACTGGCCCGGCTCGAAACGAAAGGTCTCGCGCAGCGCGGGCGGAATGTCGAACGCGACCGCGACCGATCCTGCGGCCTCAGGGCTGACACGCTTGACGGTGAGTTCATGGAATTGGGCAACGCTCATGCCACCCTCGGCAGTCGTTAAAGGGGTCAATGGGGCTTGAAATGGTCGAACGGCTCGCGGCAATCGAGACACTGGTACAGTGCCTTGCACGCCGTGGAGCCGAAGCGCGAGACTTCGCGCGTGTGGGTCGAGCCGCAGCGCGGGCACGCGACGGGCTCGGGCGCGCGGGGCACCAGGCGCACGACGTGCTCGCTCGCCGTCGCACCCGTGCCCGCGCCGTCAACGCCACAGCGGCCGGGGGGCGCGATGCCGTAGGCGCGCAGTTTTTCGCGCGCGGCATCGCTCATCCAGTCGGTGGTCCAGGCCGGGGCCAGCTGCGTCGTCACGCGCGCGGGCACGCCCAAGCGTTGTAGCGTGGCGCGCACATCATTGGCGATCTGCGCCATGGCCGGACAGCCGCTGTAGGTGGGCGTGATCACCACTTCGACCAATGACGGGTCGTCGGCGGCCGGCCGCACGTCGCGCAAGATACCCATCTCCGCCAGCGTGACGACGGGGATTTCGGGGTCGGTCAGCGCGTCGAGCGCCGCGCGCACACGGGCGAGCACCCCGGGAGCGACGGGAGCGACCGCGGTAGTCATCACGCCACCCTCACCAGACCGCGCCCGGATGGGCGCGCGCAACGCACTGCATCTCACCCAGCAGGTAGCTCAGATGCTCGGAATGCAGCCCTTGCTTGCCCTGCGGCACATAGCCCACGTCGCTCGGCACGCGCAGCGTCGCCTCCTGCAGCGTGGCCTCGACGGTGGCACGCCAGACGTCCCGCACCTGGGTCGGATGCACGCCAACACCGGCCTCGACGGCCGCCTGCTCGAGGTCGCTATCGGTCCAGAACTCCTGCGTGTACGGCATCAGATGGTCGAACGCGGCCTGCATGCGCGCGTGCGACACGTCGGTGCCATCCCCCAGCCGCACCACCCATTCGCTGGCGTGGCGCAGGTGGTAGCGCGCTTCCTTGAGCGATTTGGCGGCGATGGCCGCCAGCGGCGCGTGCGCCGACGCTTGCAGCGCCTCCCACAGCGGCACCATCAGCGCGCTGTAGAGAAAGTTGCGCGCCAGCGTCACGCCCCAGTCCATGTCGCCCTGCGCATACCCGACACGCGGCAGGCTGGCGGGCAGCTCCAGCAGCACATAGTTGCGAAAGTCGGGCGCGTCGCGGAAGTACGCCAGCGTGTCTTCGGTGGCATCGCCCCCTTGCAGGCGCGCCGCCTCTTGATACAGCAGGCGCGCCTGGCCGATCAGGTCCAGCGTCTGGTTGGTCAGCGCCAGATCTTCTTCCAGCACGGGGCCCACCCCGCACCACTGGCTGTTGCGC
>NZ_CALIND010000152.1:0-3108 GCF_938045175.1 uncultured Tepidimonas sp. | reverse complement strand
CCGAGTGCGGCGATGTGGCTGTAGAAGACGCTGGCCCAGTAGCCCTCGTACTGCGCGATGGGGTTGTTGCGGTACCAGTCGTGCGGGATGGCGGCAAAGAGCGCCTCGACATGGGCCTTGAGGGCCGACACATCGGCCGCGCGCAACAGGGCCAGCAGGTTCAAGCGGTGGGTAAACGCGCGCTGCGCGTCGAGCCCCAAGCCGGGCAGCAACGCGCTGTTGAGGCTGGTCATCACCTCGCGGTTGGGGTAGCCCAGCTCGTACAGGTGCTGGCCAGGCAGGTATTCCTGCACGCCATGAATCGTCAGGTAGCCCGTCTGAAACAACAGGGCCGTCGGCTCCATGACATCGACATCGAAAGCCGAGAGCAGCTCCAGGCTCGTGTGCAGGCGCGACAGTGCGGGGGAAAAGTAACCCCGCCGCGTCAACACGTCGATCAGAAACGTCGGTGTGCCCGTCTCGAACCAGTAGGGACGAAAGTCGCGCTTGTCAAAGAGCAGCAACAAATCGAAAGGGTTGTAGACCGACTCACCCAGCCAGTTGTAGCCGTTGTACCAGCGGCGGATATCGTCGCGATCGAGCCCCTCGAGCTCCGGGGCGAAGACGGTATCGACGTCCGCTTCCGTGTAGCCACAGATGGCCGAGTAGGCCGCATCGACCGTGATGTCGTTGAGGTTGTTCAGGCCCGAGAAGATCGAGACCTTGCTGAACTTGGACACACCGGTCAGGAACGCGAACTGGATGTGGGCGTCCTGATCCTTGATGACGGAGTACAGGTTGCGCAAGCCCTCGCGCATGGCGCGGGCGACGTCGGGCTCGGTCAGGTTGTCCAGGATCGGTTTGTCGTATTCATCGACCAAGACGACGGCGCGCTGGCCGTGGCGCTTGACGGCCTGTTGAATCAGGTGGCGAAAGCGCAGGTGGTTGTCAGCGGCTGCGAGTATTTCTAGCCCCAAGCGTTGGGCGTTGGCGTCGAGCTCGTCGGCGATGTGGGCTTCCAACCCTTCGCGGCTGGCGAGCCGCCCCCCACCGAAGCTGATCCGAATGACGGGATGTTTCTTCCCCCAATCCCACTTGTCGTGGCAGTACAGCCCCCGAAAGAGCGGCTCGTTGCCGGCAAAGAGTTCGGCGAGCGTGTCCAAAAACAACGACTTGCCAAAGCGCCGCGGACGCGACAGGAAGTAGTGCGAGCCGGATTCGATCAGCCGAAGCGCGTACGGCGTCTTGTCGACGTAGTAGTAATCGCCGCCGCGAATCTTGGCGAAGGTCTGGATGCCGATGGGCAGCTTCTTGCGCTTCATGGCCCCAATTATGCTGGCCTGAGCGGCAGGGGCAGGTGGCATGGCTGGCTCCCCGACCTGGGCTCGAACCAGGGACCTACGGATTAACAGTCCGGCGCTCTACCGACTGAGCTATCGGGGATCGGCAAAGCCGGGATTATATCGAGAAATTCGCGTGGCTCTGACGCGTGCCGCGCACGTCACCGGCACGACAGCCAGGCATGGCACAGACGTGCGTGGCCTCGCACAATGGCGCATCGCCCGCCGCGAGTGGTCCCACCGATGGACGCCGGCGTATCTGGAGTAGGTATGGATCTGCGATTCACCCCCGAAGAGGTCGCGTTTCGCGATGAGGTGCGCGCGTTTTTGCGTGCCAACTTGCCGCCCGAGCTGGCCACCAAGGTGCGCCAGGGGCTGCGCTTGACGCGCGACGACATGGCGCACTGGCATGCGATTTTGCACGCGCGGGGCTGGTTGGCCAGCCACTGGCCACGCGAGTGGGGTGGGCCGGGCTGGGGTCCGGTGCAGCGTTTCATCTTCGAAAACGAATGTGCACTCGCGGGTGCGCCGCGCATCGTGCCGTTTGGCGTCAACATGCTGGGGCCGGTGCTGATCCGCTACGGGACCGAGGCCCAGAAGCGCCACTGGCTGCCGCGCATTCTGGACGGCAGTGACTGGTGGTGCCAGGGCTATTCCGAGCCGGGGGCGGGGTCGGATTTGGCATCGCTGCAGACGACCGCGGCGCGCGAGGGCGACCACTACATCGTCAACGGGCAAAAAACGTGGACCACGCTCGGGCACTACGCGAACCGCATGTTCTGTCTGGTGCGCACCGACCGCCAGGCCAAGCCGCAGGAGGGCATCAGCTTCTTGCTGCTGGATCTGGACAGCCCGGGCGTAGAGGTGCGGCCCATCCTGACGCTGGACGGCGAGCACGAGGTCAACGAGGTATTTCTGAGCAACGTGCGCGTGCCGCTGGATCGGCTGGTCGGCGCCGAAAACCAGGGCTGGACGATCGCCAAATACTTGCTGACCTACGAGCGCACCAACATCGCTGGTGTGGGGCTGTCGCTGGCTGCCCTGCAGCGGCTCAAGGTGATCGCGCGGGCGGTGCACAAGGGGGGCAGGCCCCTGATCGAAGACCCGCTGTTCGCGGCGCGCCTGGCGCGGGTCGAGATCGACTTGGATAACCTTCAGACTACCCAATTGCGGGTGCTGGCCGCAGTGGCTGGCGGTGGGGCGCCGGGGCCGGAGAGTTCGTTGCTCAAGATTTTGGGTACGCAGATCCGGCAAGAGATCCAGAGCCTCATGCGCCGCGCCGTCGGGGTGTATGCCCTGCCCTGGATCGACGAGGCGCTGACGCTGGAGGGGGCCGATCAGGCGGTCGGGCCGCCCGGGGCGGCCAGTGCCGCGACGCAATATTTCAACCTGCGCAAGCTGTCGATCTTCGGCGGCTCCAACGAGATTCAGAAGAACATCATCGCCAAGGCGGTGCTGGGGCTTTGACGGGGGTGCGACATGGATTTTTCGTGGACCGATGACCAGCGTATGCTGGCCGATTCGCTGCAACGCTACCTCGCGCAGCGCTATCCTTTGGCACGTCGGCACGCCGCGTCCGCATCGCCGCTGGGGTACGACGCGCAGGCCTGGCGCGAACTGGTGGAGCTGGGCGCCGTGGCGGCGCTGTTGCCGCCTCAAGTGGGGGGGCTGGGCGGCGGGGGCTTCGACATCATGACGGTCTTTGAGTGCGTCGGGCGCGCCTTGGTGGTCGAGCCGTTGCTGGGTTCGCTGGTGGTGGGGCAGATGCTGGCCCACGCCGATGCGTCAG
>NZ_CALIND010000151.1:0-4413 GCF_938045175.1 uncultured Tepidimonas sp. | reverse complement strand
TTCCGGTTCGCCTTGCGCACAGCGACGGGACGCGAACTGATCCCGCCGACCGAGTTGCTGCAGGAGCGTGAGCTGAGCTTTTCGGAAACCGTGGTGCTGGGCAAAGAGGCCGAAGAGGCCTTGCTGTTCGACGATATGCGCGCGGCCGTCGTGCGCCAGTTGTTGGTGCGCTTAAGCCGCGTTCAAGGCCTGTGATCGGAGGCGCGGGGCAGGCAGCGCGTTTTTCGAACCGCTGTCATGATGGGCGTTTACGCTTTTGTCGTTACCATTAGTTTCAAATTCAAGCATTCAGGAGTCCATCATGGCTTGGGGCCAATCGCTGCGGGGCCGCTTGATGTTGATGGCCACGGCGTTGACGGTGGTCAGCGTGGCTATCGTTTCCACTATCAACATTGTGATCGCGCAGCACTCGCTGACGCAAACCGTGGAGCAGGATGGACGCGCGCTGGCCCTGGCGCGCGCCACGGCGGTGGCCGAATGGGTGCAGGGGGCGCGCCGCGCGGTGCAAGCCATGCTGCCTGCGGTGGCGGCGGAAGACCCGCTGCCGACTCTGCAAATGATGGTCAAGGCCGCTGGCTTTGACACGACCTACATCGGCTGGACGGACAAGCGCTACTTGTTTTCGTCGCCGCAGAATTTGCCGCCAGCCTACGACCCCACAGCCCGGCCCTGGTATCAATCGGCGGTGGCCGCCGCCGACGTCGCGGTGACTGAACCCTACGTCGATGCCGGTACCAAGAAGCTGGTCATCACCGTGGCGGCGGCGTTGCGCGAAGGAGGGCAGGTGCGCGGCGTGGTGGCCGGCGATATTTTCATGGACGTGGTGCAGGCCAATATTGATGCCATCAAGCCCACGCCGTCCAGCTTTGCTTTCATCGTCACGAAAGATGGTCGCTTTGTGGCCCATCCGGATACACAGCTGATCTTGCAGCCGGTCACCCGCTTCAGCGAGGCGCTCAGCGCCGAAGCATTGGCCGCGCTGGATCAGGGCAGCCAACGCGTTCGCTGGCAGGGCACCGACTGGTTGTTGGTGGGGCAGCCGATTGCGGGCACCGATTGGCGGCTGGTGATCGCGCTGCATGAAGGCGAAGCGAAGACCGCCATGCGCGCGCTGGAGCTCAACTCGTTGATCGGTGCGGTGCTGGTCGGTCTGGTCAGCGCCTTGCTGGTGGGCTGGCTGGTGCACCATTCGCTGGCGTCGCTGCGTCGCCTCGACCGCGCCTTGCTCGAGGTGGCTTCGGGCGACAGCGATCTGACGCGGCGCTTGCCCACCGACGGCGTCGCCGAAGTGGCGCGCATCAGCGAGCACTTCAACACTTTTGTGGTCAAGCTGCAAGCGGTGCTGATCGACATCCGTCAGGCCAGCGCCCAAGTGCACACGGCAGCGGAGGAAATCTCCGCTGGCAACCTCGACCTTTCCTCGCGTACCGAGGCGGCGGCCTCTAGTCTGCAGCAGACGGCTGCCACCATGGAACAGATGAACGCCACCGTGGCGCAGACGGCGCAGCAGGCCCGGCAGGCCAGCCAGCGGGCCGACGAAGTTTCGGCGGTGGCGCAGCGCGGCGGGCAAGTCATGGCGGAGGTGACCACGCGCATGACCAACATTTCTGCGACGTCGCAAAAAGTGGGCGACATCGTCAACGTTATCGACGGCATCGCCTTTCAGACCAACATCCTGGCGCTGAACGCTGCAGTGGAGGCTGCCCGCGCGGGGGAAGCGGGCCGCGGTTTTGCGGTGGTAGCCGGCGAGGTGCGTGCCCTGGCGCAGCGCAGCGCTCAGGCGGCGCGTGAGATCAAAGCGCTGATTGAGTCTTCGGTGTCAGAAGTGGATGAAGGCTCGGCCATGGTCAACCAGGCCGGTGAGGAAATCCAACGCGTCGTGCAATCCATTCAGGGCTTGACGACCATGATGCGCGGCATCGCCGCCGCGGTGGAAGAACAGCGCAGCGGCATCGAGCAGATCGGCGCGGCGGTGTCCTCGCTCGACCAGAGTACGCAGCAGAACGCGGCGTTGGTGGAAGAAGGCGCCGCCGCCGCCACCGCCTTGAAGCAACAGGCCGCTGAGCTGGCTGCGGCGGTGGCGCGGTTCCGCGTCGATCAAGGTGCGCCGGCGACGGCGCAGCGGGCGGCGCCCGTCCACACCCAAGGCACGCGCCCAGCGTTGCCGTCGGCGGCTTGATGACCGTGCCCCTGCAAAGTGGAGTGTCTAGCTCTTGTGGGAGCTGTCGGCGGTACGGCAGGTGCGCGCCGGGCAGGCAAAGAGCGGGTTCGCCGGTTCACGCAGCAGCATGAGCATCCACGCCAGGGCCAAGCTACAAGTTTGTGGTGACCACCGACAGCCGCCACAGCCTGCCGTTGCCGCCCGACCTGGTGCAGCGGCGCTGTACCCCCGAGGCACCCAATCGGCTCTGGAGCGGCGACACCACCTACATTGCCAGGGACGAAGGCTGACTGTACCTGGCTGCGGTCATCGGCCGCTTTTCTCAACAGGTGGTGGGCTGCAGCCTGCAGCAGCGCATGCATACGGGCTTGGGGTCAAGCATGCCTTCGCCATGGCTGGGCTATCTCAGCCCGCTGCAGTTCGAGCAATGCTGGCACGAGGCACAGCGTGAAAATGCCGCGTGAGCTGGGGGTTAAGAACTCCACGGAACAGGGGCAAGGTCACAATCCAGACGTGCCGACTGAACAGATCCCCTTACTCTACAGGTTTCAGGTTCACACCTGAACTGGAAAACACTACCCCAGCCAGTCAAGTCCGAAATTTGCTGTAAATCTGCTCCGAGTCGGTTGATGACGATGGGGTTTCAGCCCGAGAGGGCAATAACGCTGTTGCCGTCTCGTGCGGCGGCGCAGGCAGCCGTCCAGTCGTTCTGCTCGGCCAGCAATGCTGCAATCAGCCGCAGGGCCGATTCGTCGTTCGGGAAGATGTGGATCACGCGCTCGCGGCGGCGAATCTCCTCGTTGAGCCGCTCCTGCATGTTGGTGGTCCGCAGCCGCTTGCGGTACTTCTCGGGTAGCGCCATGACCGCCATGGCATCCTCGAACCCGGCCTCGAGGCAGGCCACCCCCTTGAGACCGCGCCCCTTGAGCCAGCGGAAAGTCTCGTCCCAGGTGGCGAAGCTATCGCCGTCGCCAATCCTCACGCCGAGGATTTCCCGGTAGCCGTCGCTCCTCACCCCGCTGACGATCAGAACGGTGCGCATCAGCACACGATCTTCCTGCCAGCTCTGGATGAACGGCGCATCGACCAGCACGAACAGATACGCGCCCTCCAGCCGCCGTTCGTTGAAAGCCCGTACCCGGGCGTCCAGCCCGACGCACAGGCTGCTGACCGTCGATTTGGAGAAACTCGCGCCGCACAGCTCTTCGGTGATCGCCGCCACCCTGCGCGTGGAGACCCCGTTGACCACCATTTTCATCAGCGCCAGAACGAAGGCCTGATCACTGCGCAGGTCACGCTTGAAGAGGTCGGTCGAGAAGCTGCTGTCCCGCGTCTGCGGCACCAAAAGCCGAACCGGCCCCACCCGCGTGTAGAGTGTGCGCGGCCGATGGCCGTTGCGGTAGCCCATGCGCTCCTACGACCGCTTGTGCCGCTCCGTGCCCAGCGCTTCCGTCACCTGCGCCTCCAAAATCTGGTTCAGCACCGCCTCCACCAGCTTGGCCAACCCATCCTGGCTGCCCAGCAATCCCGCCAGCAATTCCCTGCTTACGCTAACATCAATCCCAGCCATCGGTTCCTCCTATCGGTCGATCAACGATTCGACACCGTCAATTTACCGATTCGAAGCGGTGGCTACCTACCCACCCGATTTACAGCAGTTTACGGACTCAATCCGCCGGCCTTACCCCCGCCGCCGCACCTGGTGCTCGCGCATCAGGGTGCTTTTGCCAAACAGGCTCTCGATCAAATCCACCGCCAGCAGCGCGGTGCGGTTGCGCACATCCAGCGCTGGGTTGAGCTCCATCACATCCAGGCTGGCCAGGCGGCCGGTGTCGGCGATCATCTCCATGCACAGTTGCGCCTCGCGGTAGGTGGGCCCCCCGGGCACGGTCGTGCCCACGCCGGGCGCGATGTCGGGGTCCAGAAAATCGACGTCGAAACTCACATGCAGATGGGTGTCGGCGTCCAGACCCGCCAAGGCTTGCTCCATCGTGTGGCGCATGCCCATTTCGTCGATATAGCGCATGTCGTACACCTCCAGGCCCTGCGCGTGGACGAAGCGCTTTTCCCCCGCATCGACGCTGCGGATGCCAATCTGGCGCACCTGCTGTGGCCGCAGCGCCGGGCCCTCGCCACCCAGGCGTACCAGCGCCTCGGGGCCGAAGCCGCACAGGCACGCCACCGGCATGCCGTGCAGATTGCCGCTGGGCGTGAGCGCCGAGGTGTTGAAGTCCGCATGTGCGTCCAGCCAG
>NZ_CALIND010000150.1:0-5508 GCF_938045175.1 uncultured Tepidimonas sp. | reverse complement strand
CTGTTCAGCCACCTGGCCAACGTGGGCGACTGCCGCAGCTTGGTCATCCATCCGGCCAGCACCACCCACTTCCGCATGGACGACGCGGCCTTGGCCGCGGCCGGCATCGGCCCGGGCACGATCCGGCTGTCCATCGGGCTGGAAGACCCCAACGACCTGATCGACGATCTCAAGCGCGCCCTCAAAGCCGCAGAAAAAACCACCTGATGCCCGGAGACCGCCCATGATGATCGACGTCCTCGGCGCGCCGCTGTACGCCTACACCGGCGGGCGCCCCCTGCAGGCCGACCGGCCCACGGTGGTGATGATCCACGGTGTGCTCAACGACCACAGCGTGTGGATCCTGCAAAGCCGCTACCTGGCGCACCACGGCTTCAACGTGCTGGCGATCGACCTGCCCGGCCACGGCCGCAGCGCGGGCGACGCACCCGCCAGCGTGGAGGAGGCGGCCCGCACCGTGCTCGCACTGCTCGATGCACTGGGCGTGGCGCAGGCGGCACTGGTGGGCCACAGCTGGGGCTCGCTGATCGCCTTGCAGGCCGCAGCCGACGCCCCGCAGCGCGTCACACACTTGGCGCTGGTGGGCACGGCCTACCCCATGCGCGTGTCCCCCGCCTTGCTGGAAGCGTCGCTGCACGACCCTCGGCGCGCCATCGACATGGTCAACGTCTTCAGCCACTCGACGCTGGCCCCGCCACCCTCGGCGCTCGGGCCCGGCACGTGGCTGTATGGAGCGTCTTGCGCGCTCATGCACGCCGTGCTGGCCAGCAACGCGCAGGTCAACGTCTTTCACCGCGGCTTCCTCGCGTGCGACCGCTACCAGGGCGGCGAGGCCGCGGCGCGCGCGCTGTGCTGCCCGGTGCAGTTCATCCTGGGCACGCGCGACCAAATGACCCCGCCCAAAGCCGCGCAACCACTCATCGACGCCGCACACGCCGCCGGCGTCCCGGTGGACGTGGTGCAGATCCCCGCCGGCCACGCCCTCATGACCGAGGCGCCAGACGGGGTGCTCGACGCACTGCGGCGGGGACTACAGGCGTGACAGCCATGGCATCGACAGCAGAACAGGCGGTCGTACCCGCCGACATCACACCACCGATGACGCCCGAGCGTGCGGCCAAAATCGGGAGCGATTTCGACCTGCGTCGGCTGCCGCCCGATTTTCTGGCCAACCCCTACCCGGTGTATGCGTGGTTGCGTCAGCACGATCCCGTGCGGGCCATGCCAGATGGCACGTGGTTTCTCACCCGACACGCCGATCTGGTGGCCGTCTACCGAGACGCTGCCACGTTCAGCTCCGACAAGCACATCGAATTTGCCCCCAAGTACGGCACCGAGTCCCCGCTGTACGAACACCACACCACCAGCCTGGTGTTCAACGATCCGCCGCTGCACACCCGGGTGCGCAAACTCATCATGGGGGCGCTGACCCGGCGCGCCATCGCCGATTTGGAGCCAGGACTGGTGACGCTGGTCGATGACTTACTCGACCGCATCGCCGACCGTGGCGGTGGCGACTTGATCGAGGACTACGCCGCCGCCATCCGCTCGACCCGCAGCGCGACGTGCTGACACGGCTCATCCAAGGCGAGCAGGATGGCGAACGGCTGACCGAAACCGAGCTGCTCCACAACGGTATCTTCCTGCTCAACGCGGGTCATGAAACGACCACCAACCTGATCGGCAATGCGCTGGTGTGCTTGCACGAGTGGCCGCAGCAGAAGGCCTGGCTACAGCAACGGTTGCGCGCTGCCCGCGACGACCCGCAGCAGTGCGACACTGTCCTCGACGCAACCGTCGAGGAGTTCCTGCGCTTCGAGTCGTCCAACCAACTGGGCAACCGGCGTGCGTTGCGCGATACCGAGGTGGGCGGCGTTCGGCTGCCCGCCGGAGCCCTGGTCACACTTTGCATCGGAGCGGCGAATCGCGATCCTGCGGTCTTTGCCGACCCCGAACGCCTCGATCTCAGCCGGACCGAAAACCGACACTTGGCGTTCGGGTTTGGCGTGCACCAATGCGCGGGCCTGAACCTGGCGCGACTGGAGGGACGCATTGCCATCGGCCGGTTCTTGGCACGCTTTCCGCACTACACCTTGAGCGCGCCGCCGGTGCGCGGTGGACGCGCCCGCTTTCGCGGCTTTCTGCGCGCACCGCTTCGAGTTTGACAGGCACGGCGTTTGCTTTGATCCGGGTATCCGCGGGCCTGTCCCGCGCTGCTTTGGGGTACCCGGATGTTGTCGTCTCCGATCGATCTGCTGTGGGTGCTGCTCTGTGCCGGCTTGGTCTTCGTGATGCAGGCAGGCTTTCTCTGCTTGGAGTCGGGCCTGACGCGCAGCAAGAACTCGATCAACGTCGCGGCCAAGAACATGGCGGACTTTTCCGTGGCCGCGTTGCTGTTCTGGCTGATTGGGTTCGGCCTCATGTTCGGCCCCAGCGCGGGCGGCTGGATCGGCGCAGGCTTGTTTGGGTTGTTCGACCAACTGCCCGACGAACCCCACTTGCTCGGCTTTGTGCTGTTTCAGGTCATGTTTTGCGCCACCGCGGCCACCATCGTCTCGGGTGCCGTGGCCGAGCGCATGCGCTTTGGCGCGTACTTGGCATTGTCGGCATGGGTGTCGCTCATCGTCTACCCGGTCTTTGGCCATTGGGCATGGGGCGGCGCATGGGCGCCGGGTGCACGCGGCTGGCTGGCCGAGATGGGCTTCGTGGACTTTGCCGGCTCCACCGTGGTGCACAGCGTGGGCGGCTGGGTGGCGCTGGTCGCGGTGTGGCGTATCGGCGCGCGCGCTGGGCGGTTCCCGGCCGACGGGCCGCCGCCGGTGATCCCGGCCGGCAGCCTGCCCATGGCGATGCTGGGGGCGCTGCTGCTGTTTTTTGGCTGGCTCGGGTTCAATGGCGGCAGCACCCTGGCGCTGGATGGCCGCGTCCCCGGGATTTTGCTGCACACCACGCTGGCCGCCGCGGCCGGCGCGCTGGCGGGCCTGGCCGCAGGACGGCTACTGCACGGATATTTCGAGGTGATGTCCCTCATCAACGGCCTGATCGCCGGTCTGGTGGCCATCACAGCGGGCGCCCATGCGCTGTCGGCGCCCGCGGCCGTCTTCACCGGTGCCATTGGGGCATGGGTCATGGCCTGGGCCAACGAGTGGCTGTTGCGGCGACGCATCGACGACGCCGTGGGCGCCATCCCTGCGCATCTGGCCGCTGGCGTTTGGGGCACGCTGGCCGTGGGATTGCTGGGCGATCCCGCCTTGCTGGGCACTGGCTTGAGCCGAGCGGCCCAAATCGGGGTGCAAGCGCTGGGCGTGGTGGTGTGCGGAGTCTGGTGCGTACTGGCCACCCTCGCCTTTTTGTGGCTGGTGCGTGAGCGCGATCTGCGCGTCACCCCCGATGAGGAGCGCAAGGGGCTCAACGTCGCCGAGCATGGTGCGCGCACCGAGCTGATCGAGCTGTTGGAGGCGATGGAGCGTACCCGCCAAGGCGGCGACCTGAGCCAGCGTGTCCCCGAGGAAGATTTCACCGAGGTCGGGCAAATCGCGCGCGCCTACAACCGCGTCATGCAGGCCCTGCAGGCCGCCACCGCAAACACGGTGGCGCTGGTGCGCGAAATGCGCGACGGGCTGCTGACGTTTCGGCCCGACGGCACGCTGGTGAGCCTCAACCCTGGTGCGGAAAAGCTGCTCGGTGTTCCTGCCACCGCGGCGGTGGGTCAGCCGCTGGTGCATGTGCTGCGCGAAGCGGGCCACGCGCTGCCCATCGACAGCCAACGCCTGACCCATCCTGGTGCGTCGCTGGAGCTGCGCATGGCCCGACCTGGTACGCGATTTGCTGCGCGGCGCGGCGCCAGCCACCCGGCGAGAACACGCCTTGCTGCTGCGGCGCGACGGTGAACAGACCCCCATCATCGACACCGCTGCACCGATCCGCAACCGCGATGGCTTTTTGATCGGTGCCGTGCTGGTGTTTCACGACGTTACGGTCTCGTTGAATCTGGCGCGCGAGCTCAGTCACCAAGCGACGCACGACGCCTTGACGGGCGTGCCCAACCGGCGCGAGTTCGAGCGGCGCTTGCGCGAGCTTCTGGCTCGCCCCGACCCGGCATCCCACGTCTTGTGCTATCTGGATCTCGACCAGTTCAAGATCGTCAACGACACGTGCGGCCACGTCGCCGGCGATGAGCTGCTGCGCCAAATCACGCAACTCATGCGTGGCCACCTGCGCGCGGCCGACACGTTGGCGCGCTTGGGTGGCGATGAGTTTGGCCTGATCCTACAAGGCTGCGACTTGGAGCCCGCGGTGGCGCTGGCACAGCGCATTCGCGAGGCCATCGCTGACTTTCGCTTCGCGTGGGGGGAGCGCTCGTTTGGGATCGGTGTGTCGATCGGCCTGGTCCCGGTGGCAGCCCACGAGCGCGACGCCGATACCCTGTTGGCAGCAGCGGATGCGGCTTGCTACGCCGCCAAAGAGGCCGGGCGCAACCGCATCCACGTCTATCAGCCCGACGACCGGCACCTGCTCGAGCAGCAGGGTCAAATGCAATGGGTGTCACGTCTGCAATCGGCGTTGGACGAAGATCGGTTGCGGCTATACGTGCAACCCATCGTGCCGCTGCACCCCACGCCGGGCGAGCGCCCCCACGCCGAGATCCTGGTGCGACTGGAGGAAGACGGCCAACTCATCCAACCCGGGGCGTTTTTGCCGGCGGCCGAGCGCTACGGCCTCATGCCCCGCATCGACCAGTGGGTGGTTCGCAATACCCTCGCGTGGCTGAGCGATCGCGTGCGCCGCGACGGCGATCTCGACCGGGTATTTGCCATCAATCTCTCTGGTGCATCGTTGTCGGACGAACAGTTCCGACAGCACCTGCAGGCCCAACTCGAAACGTTGCAATTACCACCGGGCTCACTGTGTTTCGAAATCACCGAGACCGCCGCCGTGGCCAATTTGTCCAAAGTGGTGCATTTCATCGGGGAGGTCAAGCGCTTGGGCTGTCTGTTCGCGCTGGACGACTTCGGCAGCGGGCTGTCCTCGTTCGCCTACCTGAAGAATCTGCCGGTTGACTTCCTGAAAATCGACGGCAGTTTCATCAAAGACATCGAATCCGACCCGGTCGACCTTGCCATGGTGCAAGCCATCAACACCATCGGTCATGTCATGGGGCTGCGCACCATCGCCGAGTACGTTTCGTCCGAAGCGATCCTGGCACGCGTACGCGAGCTGGGTGTGGACTACGCCCAAGGCTACCAAGTCGGCATGCCACGACCGCTCGATGCGCTGGCACCCGTGCGCCGCATGCCGCGCTAAAGCCCCGGCCGACGGCACGGGCCAGCGTCAATCGCGGCCGCCAGGCAGCACCTGGGCCACGGGTATGCGGTCGAGGGCGAGCGCGCGCCACAATGGCTGCGTCGAGGCGGTCTTGGGCAACCACAGCCGCTGCGCCAAGTCGCCCAGGTGGCGCTCGTGCAAATCGACCAACAGCACCCAGCGCCCCTCGTCGTCACTGAGTTG
>NZ_CALIND010000149.1:0-9494 GCF_938045175.1 uncultured Tepidimonas sp. | reverse complement strand
GCGCTCTACCGCTACGCCAACACGGCAGATGCGATGTGGGGCTACCGGGGGCCACGCGGCGGGCGGGATTGGACGTGGGCGGGGCGCTGGGCGGCCCGCACCGATGACGTGCTGTCGTGGCTTCCCGCGCGGCTGACCGCGCTGCTGCTGTGGGGCACGCGTCCCCGCTGTGCGTCGGCCCCCACAAAGGGGCACACGTGGCGTTGGCGCCAATTGCGCGCGCAGGCGCGTCGCACGCCGTCGCCCAACGGTGGCTGGCCCATGGCCGCTTTGGCCCTCGGGTTGGGGGTTGGTTTGCGCAAGCCGGGCGTGTATGTGCTGAATGAGGCCGGGCGTGCGCCCCAGCCCGCCGATACCGCATGCGCACTGCGCTGG
The DNA here is from genome assembly GCF_938045175.1 of uncultured Tepidimonas sp. Taxonomy (NCBI): domain Bacteria; kingdom Pseudomonadati; phylum Pseudomonadota; class Betaproteobacteria; order Burkholderiales; genus Tepidimonas; species uncultured Tepidimonas sp. The sequence goes on along the minus strand of NZ_CALIND010000149.1, from coordinate 9,119 downwards.
TGTCAGTCGGTGGTATCGCTGCTGGCAGTGGGGGCGCTGGTGGCCCTGCTGGCCGGCCTGTCCGCGGAGGGATGGAGATGAGGAGAGAGGGTGTGCCCACAGCCACGCCCACGCACGGTGGCCCCGATGCAGCGGGCGTGGCACGGTGGGATTTTTCCACCAACGCCAACGCCTGCGGCCCCTGGTCGGTTGCGCTGGCGGCGGTACAGGGCGCGGATGCCGACCGGTACCCCGACCCCGCCTACACCGCGTTGCGGGCGCAGCTGGCGCAGCGCCACGGTGTGTCTCCCGAACGGGTGTTGATCGCGGCCAGCGCGAGCGAGGCCATCCGGCGCGTGACCGCCTGGGGCGCGCGCCGTGGGGCTCGCTGCGTGTGGGTGCCCGAGCACGGCTACGGTGAGTATGCCGCCGCAGCGGCGAGCTGGGGCTTGGCGTGCGCGGCCCAGCCGGCATCGGCGGACGTGGTGTGGCTGTGCGATCCCGGCAGCCCGCTGGGAGAAGAGGCCCCCCCCGCACGGGTGCACGCGGCCCAAAGCGCAGCCGGGGCGGGCGCCGCTGTGGTGGTCGATCTGGCCTATGACCCGCTGCGCCTGTCGGGCCAAAGCTTCACCACCCGTTGGGGGGCTGACTGGTTGTGGCAGTTGTGGTCGCCCAACAAGGCGCTGGGGCTGACGGGTGTGCGCGGCGCGTACCTGATCGCGCCTGCCGGTGCCGAGCCGATGGTCGCCGAATTGCAGGCCTTGGCGCCCTCGTGGCCGGTTGGAGCGCACGGGGTGGCCATGCTCGAGGCCTGGTGTGACCCCGCGTGCGAGCCGTGGTTGCTGACGTGCCGAGCGACCCTGGCGCAGTGGCGTGACGCGCTGGCCGAACGTTTGTGCGGCCTGGGCTGGGCCGTGCGCCCGAGCGCGGCGCCGTTTTTCGTCGCGCGGCCGCCGCAGCCCATCGATGTCCATGCGTTGCGCGCGCACGGGGTCAAGCTGCGCGATGCCACCTCGTTTGGCCTGCCCGGCTGGTGGCGTCTGAGCGCCCAGCCACCCGCGGCCGTGGACGCCCTGCAGCGAGCGCTGCGGGCCGAGGCACCCGAAGTGGGGAGGGCGGCATGAGCGCGGTGTGCATCATGGTCTGGGGTACCTCCAGTGGTGCGGGCAAGAGCTGGCTGGCCACGGCGCTGTGCCGGTACTACGCGCGGCGCGGTTGGCGCGTGGCCCCGTTCAAGGCGCAAAACATGAGCAACAATGCCCGCGTGGTGGCCGGGGGCGAGATGGGGGCGGCGCAGTATTTTCAAGCGCTGGCGGCGGGGGTCGAGCCCGACGTGCGCATGAACCCGGTGCTGCTCAAGCCCGAGGCCGACACGCGCAGCCAGGTGGTGGTGTGGGGCCAGGTCGATGCCGCGCTGAGCGCCATGCCATGGCGGCAGCGCAGCGCTGCCCTATGGCCGCGGGTGCAGGCGGCGCTGGATGAGCTGCGCGCGCGCCATCAGGTCGTCGTCATCGAAGGCGCAGGGTCCCCGGCCGAGATCAACCTGCAGCCCAGCGACATCGTCAACCTGCGGGTGGCCGCGCATGCCGATGCGCGTTGCCTCTTGGTCAGCGACATCGACCGTGGCGGTGCTTTCGCCCACTTGTACGGCACCTGGGCCTTGCTGCCGCCGGATCAGCGCGCGCGCTTGCGTGGGTTCGTGCTCAACAAATTTCGCGGCGACCCCGCGCTGCTGGCCCCGGCGCCCGAGCAACTGCACGCACTGACCGGGGTGCCTACGCTGGGGGTGCTGCCGTTGTGGCGCGACCACGGCCTGCCGGAAGAGGACGGCGTTTTCGACGACCGCGCGCGGGGCGACGGGTCGGCACGGCAGACGGTCGCCATCGTGGCCTACCCGCGCATCAGCAACCTGGATGAGTTTCAGCCCCTGACCCGCGTGCCGGGCCTGCGCGTGGTGTGGGCGCGCACGCCCGCCGACTGCACCGGTGCGGACTGGATCATTCTGCCGGGTTCCAAGGCCACGGCGGCCGACCTGGCTTGGCTGCGCGCGCAGGGGCTCGATCACGCCGTCGTCGCGCACGCACGCGCGGGACGCGCGGTGTTGGGCATCTGCGGCGGTCTGCAGATGCTGGGTGAGGCGCTCATCGACCCGCATGGCATCGACGGCAACGCGGCCGGGCTGGGGCTGCTGCCGCTGGTGACCGTCTTTGCCCTGGACAAGACGGTGCAGCGCGCCGAGGCCACCTTCGGCACGTTGGGCGCGCCGTGGTCGGCGCTGTCGGGTGTGGCCGTGCGCGGTTATGAAATCCACCACGGTCAGACCGCGATCCACCCCGCCCTGGCAGGGCAGGGTCGCGAGGTGCTGCCCGGGCTGGTCTGGCAGAGCGCCGACGGGTGCGTGCTCGGTTGCTACCTGCACGGCCTGTTCGAAAATGACGCCGTCCTGCGCGCCCTGTGGGGCACCGGCGTGCCGTCGCTGGCATCGGTTTTCGACGCGTTGGCCGACACGGTGCAAGCGCACCTCGGGGCCGACACGCTGGATCGTTTGTTGACTTGAAGGAAAGCCCATGAGCCTGTCATTGCCCACCATCGACGACATCGACGACACCGTCCTTGCGGCGCGCCTGCAGCGCGCGCTGGACGACAAGACCAAGCCCCAGGGGTCGCTGGGACGGTTGGAGGCGCTGGCCCTGCGCATCGGACTGATTTTGGGCACCGGCGCACCCACGCTGCAGGCGCCGCAGTTGGTGGTATGCGCCGCCGATCACGGGCTGGCGGCGCACGGCGTGTCGGCCTATCCCAGCGATGTGACGTGGCAGATGGTGGAAAACTTTCTGGCCGGGGGCGCGGCGGTGAGCGTGCTGGCGCGCCAACACGGGTTGGCGCTGACCGTCGTGGACTGCGGCGTGCGGCACGACTTCGCGCTGCGGCCGGGATTGCGGCACGCCAAGATCGCCCCTGGCAGCGCCGACGCGCTGCAGGGCCCGGCCATGAGCATGGCCCAGTGCGAGGCGGCGCTTGCCAACGGCATGGCGCTGGTGCGTGATTTGCCCGGCAATGTGGTACTGCTGGGCGAGATGGGCATCGGCAACACCTCGGCGGCCTCACTGTTGATGAGCCGCTTGACGGGGCTCGACATCGCCGACTGCACCGGCGCGGGCACGGGCCTGGACGCAGCGGGGGTGCAGCGCAAGATCGCGCTGCTGCGCCAGGTGCTGGCGCGCCACGCGACGGCGCACGAGCCGCTGGCCGCACTGGCGGCCCTGGGAGGCTTCGAGATCGCGACCCTGGTGGGGGTGGTGTTGCAGGCTGCGGCCGAGCGGCGCGTGATCGTGGTCGATGGTTTCATCACCACCGCGGCGGTGCTGGTGGCCGCGCGACTGGCCCCCGCGGTGCTGCAGCGCTGCGTCTTTGCGCACCGCTCGGGCGAGCGCGGGCACGCGCTGCTGCTGGCGCACCTGAAGGCCGAACCGCTGCTCGACCTCGGGCTGCGCCTGGGTGAGGGGTCGGGGGCGGCGCTGGCGTGGCCGCTGCTGGTGTCGGCGTGCGCGATCCTGCGCGAGATGGCCAGCTTCGATGCGGCCGGTGTGGCGCGCCGTGCCGACATTGCGCCCGCGCACTGAGAGGGACGGCCGATGCTCGCGCGCGCCGTGCGGCACTGGTTGTTGGCGCTGCAGTTCTTCACCCGCATTCCGGTGACAGGGCGATTGGCGCAGTGGGTGGGCTACTCGCCCGCCATGCTGCGCGCGAGCGCGGCCCATTTCCCGGGCGTGGGCTGGGTGGTGGGCGCGTGGTCCGCGCTGGTGCTGGTGGTTTCCGCGTGGGCGTTGCCAGCGCAGCCCGCGTCGGCCTGGGTGGCAGCGGTACTGTGCACGGCGGCCGGGGTCTGGCTGACGGGGGCGTTTCACGAAGATGGGCTGGCCGACACCGCCGATGCGCTGGGTGGGATGGTCGAGCGTGAGCGCGCCCTGGTCATCATGAAGGATTCGCGCATCGGCAGTTACGGGGCGGTGGCGCTGGTGCTGGCGCTGCTGACCAAAGTGGGGCTGCTCGCGCTGCTGGAGCAGTCGGGCCTGGTCTGGGCGGCGGCGGGCGTGCTGGGGGCGCATGTCACCTCGCGTTGGGCACCGCTGTGGATCATCCACGCCCTGCCTTACGTCGGCGATGCCGACGGCTCCAAATCCAAGCCGCTGGCGGACGCGCTGGACGCGGGCGCGCTGTGGGTGGGGACGGGTTGGTGGCTGGCGGCCATCGGCGTGACCCTGGCGCTGCAACCGTCGTGGCGCTGGCTGGGTCCGGTGCTGGCCGCACTGCTCGCGCTGGCGCTGATGCGGCGCTGGTTGGCTCGGCGGCTGCAGGGCTTCACCGGCGACACCCTCGGCGCCACCCAGCAGGTGACCGAGTTGGCGTTCTACCTGGGATTGGCCGTCGCGCTGGGCGTGTCCGTCCCTGTCGGGGGGTGAGGACATGCGCCTGTGGCTCGTTCGGCACGCGCGCACCGGGCTGACCTCCGACGTCTGCTGTGGCCGTACGGATGCGCCGGCCGACCCGGAAGCGACGGCGCAAGCCGCCCAGCGGCTGCATGCGGTGCTGCCGCCAGCGTTCGTGTGGTGGGTGTCCCCGCTGATCCGGGCATGGCAGCTCGCGCAAGCCCTGCAAGCCCTGCGCCCCGCGCTGCCCGCGCCGCTGGCGGATGCGCGCTTGGCCGAGTTCGATTTCGGTGCATGGGAGGGGCGCCGTTGGGACGACGTGCCGCGCGCCGAGCTCGATGCCTGGGCGGGCGATTTTGCGCACGCGCGCCCGGGTGGGGGCGAGTCGGTGGCGGCGCTGCTAGCGCGCGTGCGGCAGGCGCTGCATGCGTCGCTTATCAAAGGGGGCGTGGAGGGTGTCTGGATCACCCATGCCGGGGTGATCCGCGCCGTGCGCTACACCCTGTGTGCAGGCGAGCAGGCGCTGCCGTGCAGCGCGCACGAATGGCCCGTTGATGCGCCCGCCTGTGGCGAGTGGACCTGCGTCACGCTGCCAGAAGGCACGCACAGCCCAGCTCGACCCTAGGACTTTCCCTAGGTTTGGGCGATGGCGGGCGGTTTTTCAGTTCGCCGTAAGGCTGGCTCAGGATAGTCCGCCAGGAAACATTGCGAATGTCCAGCGATGTTCCGGCCGGCGGTCCGTACCGCCGATTCGAAACGTGTATCCGAGGAGAACGTACCCATGTCCAACGACAGCAACGCGCGGGCTTATTGGTCTGCGACGCTGGGACTGCTGACCAAAGTGCTGGTCATCTGGTTCCTGGTGTCCTACGGCGCTGGCATTTTGTTTGCCGATGCGCTCAACGCCATCAAACTGGGTGGCTATCCGCTCGGTTTCTGGTTTGCCCAGCAGGGCTCGATTTATGTCTTCATCGCTTTGATCTTCTGGTACGCGGCGCAGATGCGCAAGATCGATCAGAAGTTCGGCATGTCCGAAGACTGATGCGGAGGCACCGAACATGAGTCTGCAACTTTGGACCTATCTCGTCGTCGGCGCCACGTTTGCGCTCTACATCGGCATTGCCGTGTGGTCGCGCGCTGGCAGCACGTCCGACTTCTACGTGGCTGGCGGCGGCGTGCACCCCGTCACCAACGGCATGGCAACTGCCGCCGACTGGATGTCGGCGGCGTCGTTCATCTCGATGGCTGGCCTGATTTCCAACATGGGCTACGGCGGCTCCGTGTTCCTGATGGGTTGGACCGGTGGCTACGTGCTGCTGGCGTGCCTGCTCGCGCCGTATCTGCGCAAGTTTGGCAAGTTCACCGTGCCCGAGTTCATCGGTGATCGCTACTACTCGAAGACCGCGCGCAACGTGGGCGTGATCTGCCTGTTGGTGGCCTCCATCACCTACATCATCGGCCAGATGACCGGGGTCGGCGTGACCTTCTCGCGCTTCCTGGGCGTGTCCAGCGACATGGGCATCTACATCGGCATGGCGATCGTGTTTGCCTACGCGGTGTTCGGCGGCATGAAGGGCATCACCTACACCCAGGTGGCGCAGTACATCGTGCTGATCCTGGCCTACCTGGTGCCGGCGCTGTTCATCTCGCTGGCGCTCACCGGCAACGTGCTGCCGCAGCTGGGTCTGGGCTCGAATTTGGCGGGCACCGACGTGGCGTTGCTGGCCAAGCTCGACCAGGTGCTCAACGACCTGGGCTTTGGTGCCTACACCACGTCGGTGGCGGGCAGCAAGCTCAACATGTTCTTCTACACCGTGTCGCTGATGATCGGCACCGCGGGCTTGCCGCACGTGATCGTGCGCTTCTTCACCGTGCCCAAGGTGGCTGATGCGCGCGCGTCGGCTGGCTGGGCGCTGGTGTTCATCGCGCTGCTGTACACCACCGCGCCGGCGGTGGGGGCGATGGCGCGCCTGAACCTGATCGGCACCGTCAACACCGCGGTGGGCGTGGAGCCCGACCCGGCGGGTGGCATCCGCGTCAATCCGGAGAAGGTCAAGGCTCAGGCCGATCTGCTCGCCCCGGAAGCTGCGCTGCCCTACGAGCAACGTCCGGACTGGTTCAAGCGCTGGGAAAAGACCGGTCTGCTCAAGTTCGAGGACAAGAACGGTGACGGCCGCATCCAGTTCTACAACGACAAGACCAAGAGCGAGGCCGTCAAGGCCAAGGCCGAGGCGGCGGGCCTCAAGGGCAACGAACTGACGGTGAACGCCGACATCATCGTGCTGGCCAACCCCGAGATCGCGCTGCTGCCCAACTGGGTGATCGCGCTCGTGGCTGCTGGTGGTCTGGCGGCGGCGCTGTCCACCGCGGCCGGTCTGTTGCTGGCCATCTCGTCGGCCATCTCGCACGACCTGATCAAGGGCGCCATCAAGCCCGACATCAGCGAGAAAGGCGAGCTGCTGGCAGGCAAGATCGCCATGGCCGGTGCCATCGTCGTGGCGGGCTATCTGGGGCTCAATCCCCCGGGCTTCGCGGCGGGTACCGTGGCGCTGGCGTTCGGTATCGCGGCCTCCACCATCTTCCCCGCGCTCATGATGGGCATCTTCAGCAAGAAGGTGACCGGCTCTGGCGCGGTGGCGGGGATGCTCAGCGGCCTGTTCGTCACGCTGTTCTACGTCTTTGCGCACAAGGGCATCTTCTTCGTCAAGGGCACCGAATACCTGGATCTGATTGGCGGCGCCAACAGCTTCTTTGGTATCACCCCGGAAGCCTTCGGTACCGTGGGCGCGATCGTCAACTTCGTGGTCGCGTTTGCCGTTAGCGCCATCTCCAAGCCGGTTCCGGCCCACATTCAGGAGCTGGTCGAGTCGGTTCGCGTGCCCAAGGGCGCGGGTTCCGCGGTGGCTCACTAAACGGGTCGTATCTGGGTTGCCAGCGGCGGCCCAGACCCGCGACAATCAGCCCCGTCGGCGCCGCCGGCGGGGCTTTTTTCTGGTGACACCATGGTGAGCATCTACCCAATCAAAATTTTGTTTTTTCTGGCGCTCTTTCCCGTGGCATTCTTTTGGCTGCGGCGGGCGTGGCGCATCGCGTTTCGGCGCGACTTTTCGGAAGTCGCGCTCAAGAAAGGGGAGCCGCCAGCGGATGCCGAGCGCTGGGCCCCCTACGAGCTGGCGATCAACTTGGTGGGGGGGGCGGTGCTCGTGGGCGTGATTCTGTCGGTCCTGATGGGCTGGCTGGAGTATCAGACTTGGGTGGCCATTGCCGGGACGACGCTGTGGATGAAGATTTTTCTGTCGTTTGCCCTCGGGCGGCACGCGCACGGGATCGGTCAGCCGCGCTCGCGCGTGCGCTGAGGCGCGTCGCACTGGCGCTCGGGTTGCTGTCATCGGCTGTGGCGTTCGCGTCCGCGTTGCCGACATCGCCGCCAGCGTGGACCGATGAGCCGCCCCAACTGTCGCGCTGGATCGAAGCGGGCTGGCAGTCCGAGCAAGCGCACGACCCGGCCTTGGCGGCCGCGTGGTACTGCCGCGCCGCCCGCCATGGCAGCGCGCAGGCATACCACCGGCTCGGCATGCTGTTGGGGGCATTCTCGCTCGACGAGGTGGGGCAGGCCGCGGGCGTGGCGTCGCTGCGTCAGGCGGCCCAACTCGGATACGCCGACGCGCTGGCCGATCTGGAGCGCGCCCTGGCGCAGCGGCCCGATGCCCGCGGTGGCGATCCGGGTGACCTGCCCGAGTGCCTGCGCGGGGGGGAGCCACCGTCCCTGACCATCGCCACGGCGGCGCCCGCGGTGGCGGTGCCGTCGGTGGTGCCGCACGAGGTGGTGGCACACTACGTGGCCAATTTACCGGCCGACAAACGGCGCCACGCCCTGATGATCCAGCGCCTGGCCCCGCAGTTTGCCGTCGATGGGCGCTTGGCGCTGGCTATCGCGCGTGCCGAGTCCAATTTCGAGCCGCGTGCCGTCTCGCCGCGCAATGCGCAGGGCTTGATGCAACTGATTCCCAGCACGGCCGAGCGCTTTGGCGTGCGCAATGCGTTCGACCCCGAGCAAAACGTGCGTGGGGGACTGTCGTACCTGCGCTGGTTGCTCGAGCGCTTCGACGGTGACGTGGCGCTGGTGTCGGCCGCGTACAACGCCGGTGAAGGGGTGGTCGACCGCTTTGGCGGTGTGCCGCCTTACGCCGAGACGCGAGCCTACGTGCAGCGCATCCTGAATTTTTATCGCGCCAGCCGCCACGCCGCGCCCGGGCGCGACTGATACGGGCTCGGGCGCCGGTTCAGTGTGCCTCGCGCTCCTCCAGGCTTTGGCGGATGAGGGTGGCGATCTCCTCGATCGACTTGTGCGTGGTCGACAGCACCGGAATCCCCGCGCGGCGCATCAGCGCTTCGGCCTCGCGCACCTCGTAGCGGCAGTTCTCTAGGCTCGCGTAGCGGGAGTGGGGCCGGCGTTCGTGCCGAATCTCGCTCAGCCGCTGGGGGTCGATGGTCAGGCCGAACAGTTTTTTCTTGTGTGGCAGCAGCGCCGGCGGCAGTTGGCGGCGCTCGAAATCCTCGGGGATCAAGGGGTAGTTCGACGCCTTGAGCCCGAACTGCATCGCCAGGTATAACGAGGTTGGCGTCTTGCCGCTGCGGCTCACTCCCACCAGGATGACGTCGGACTTTTCCAGGTTGGCGTTGGTTTGGCCATCGTCGTGCTCCAAGGTG
>NZ_CALIND010000148.1:0-2893 GCF_938045175.1 uncultured Tepidimonas sp. | reverse complement strand
CGCACGACCCCATCGCCACGCTGGAGAGCGCCGCCAAAGTGGCGCTGCTCGAACGCGTCGAGCAGATGGCGCGCGCGCGCGACCCGCGTATCGTGCAGGTGATGGCCGGGCTGGCAGCGGAGTACGACGTGGTGCTGGTGGCGCGCGCCGATGGTGTGCTGGCGGCCGATGTGCGCCCCCTGGTGCGGCTGTCGCTGACCGTGATCGCCCAGCAAGGCGAGCGGCGCGAGGTCGGCACCTCGGGCGGCGGCGGTCGCTTTGGGCTCGACCGCTTCGACGACGCGCTGCTGGCGCGCTACGTGGACGAGGCGGTGCAGGCCGCGCTGACCAACTTGGAGTCGCGCCCCGCCCCGGCGGGCGAGATGACCGTGGTGTTGGGCCCCGGGTGGCCTGGCGTGCTGCTGCACGAGGCCGTGGGCCACGGGCTGGAGGGGGATTTCAATCGCAAAGGTTCCAGCGCGTTTGCCGGTCGCATCGGCGAGCGCGTCGCGGCCAAGGGTGTGACCGTGCTCGACGACGGCACCCTCGAGGGCCGACGCGGCTCGCTCAACATGGACGACGAGGGCAACGCCAGCCAGCGCAACGTGCTCATCGAGGACGGTGTCTTGCGCGGCTACTTGCAGGACCGGCTCAACGCCCGCCTGATGGGGGTGGCCCCCACCGGCAACGGTCGGCGCGAGAGCTATGCCCACTTGCCCATGCCGCGCATGACCAACACCTACATGCTGGCGGGCGAGCACGACCCGCAGGAAATCATCGCCAGTGTGCGCCGCGGTCTGTACGCCACCCAGTTCGGCGGCGGACAGGTCGATATCACCAGTGGCAAGTTCGTCTTTTCGGCCAGCAGCGCGTGGTGGGTGGAAAACGGCCGCCCCGTCTATCCGGTCAAGGGCGCGACCCTCATCGGCAGCGGGCCGGAAGCGCTCAAGCGCGTGGTCCTGATCGGCCGTGACCTCGCGCTCGACAGCGGCATCGGCACCTGCGGCAAAGAGGGCCAGAGCGTGCCCGTGGGCGTTGGGCAGCCGACCCTGCGCCTGGACGGGCTGACCGTGGGGGGGACGGCCTGATGGCCACCGTCGCAGCGCGCCCGAGCGTTGCACCCGCACGACAACGGCGCGGTGCGTGCGGGTTGTCAGCATCGTGTCATGCAGGCTGTGCTACAGTCAGGCCTATGCAACTGCGCGGCTTTTACTTCGGCACCTTTTGGTTCTCACGCGTCACCGACGGCAGAGAGGTCTGAAAGCGCCCTGTAACAGCCCACTGAACTCGAAACCGTCGGTCCCCACCGGCGGTTTTTTTTTGACTTCATCTCCCACCCTCTCCAAGGAGCGACCCATGAGCCCGAGCCCCAGCAAAGCCAGCAGCACCGATGCGTGGTATCCGCACCCGGCCGACCGCACCAGTCAGACCGACGACCAACGCATCGAGGACATCACCGTGCTGCCGCCGCCCGAGCATCTGATTCGCTTCTTTCCGATTCGCGGTACCGCGATCGAAAAGCTCATCACCCACACGCGCCGCGCCATCCACCAAATCCTGCACGGCAAGGATGACCGGCTGCTCGTCATCATCGGGCCGTGCTCCATCCATGACCCGGCCGCGGCCATGGACTACGCCCGGCGTCTGAAGGCGCTGCGCGATCAGCACGCCGACACGCTGGAGGTGGTGATGCGCGTGTATTTCGAAAAGCCACGCACCACGGTGGGCTGGAAAGGGCTGATCAACGATCCCTACCTGGACGAGAGTTTTCGCATCGATGAAGGCCTGCGTATCGCGCGCCAGCTCCTCATCGACATCAATCGGCTGGGGCTGCCGGCGGCGAGCGAATTTCTCGACGTCATCAGCCCGCAGTACATCGCCGACCTGATTGCCTGGGGTGCGATCGGCGCCCGTACCACCGAGAGCCAGGTGCACCGTGAGCTGGCCTCGGGGCTGAGCGCGCCCATCGGTTTCAAGAATGGCACCGACGGCAACATCCGCATCGCCACCGACGCCATTCAGGCCGCTAGCCGGCCGCACCATTTCCTGTCGGTGCACAAAAATGGCCAGGTCGCCATCGTACGCACCAAGGGCAATACCGATTGCCACGTCATCTTGCGCGGCGGCAAGCTGCCCAACTACGACGCCGATAGCGTGGCCATCGCCTGCCAGCAATTGCAAGAGGCCAAACTGCCCGCGCGCGTGATGGTCGACTGCAGCCACGGCAACAGCCAAAAACAGCACGAGCGCCAGGTGGACGTGGCGCGCGACATCGCTGGTCAGATCGCGGCGGGGTCGGACCGCATCTTTGGCATCATGGTCGAGAGCCACTTGCGGGCTGGGGCGCAGAAATTCACGCCCGGCAAGGACGACCCGGCCACGCTGGAATACGGCCGCAGCATCACCGACGCCTGCATCGACTGGGACACCTCGGTTCAGGTGCTGCAGATGCTGGCCGATGCCGTCGCGCAGCGGCGCTCGCGCAAGGCCAAGCGGGCATGAGCAGAGTGGGGCACGCGGCCGACGGGTCTCGGGTAGGATAGGCACCCATCGTCCCACCCCGCAAAGCCCTGCCATGCGCAACCACGTCATCGTTCACTTCGGCCCCGATCGGGAGTACACGTTCGACCTCGACGAGGTGCAGCCCATGCCGCACGAGCTGGCGCGGCAGTGGCTCGATCAGCAATTCATCGAGCTGGGCTGCGAGCCGCTGCGTCTGAGCGGCAAGGTGCTGACGGCCGACAAGGTGCTGGCCATCGCCCAGACCGTGGGCGAGGAGCGCTTTGCCGACCCGGCCCACCGGCCCTGGGCCATGGTGTACGCGCGCGCCGCCAGCAGCCTGCTCGGCAAGCCCGTCGTCAAGGTGGACGTGCCGGCGATGACCGTGGGCTACTGAGTGCCAGCGCGCGCGCGC
>NZ_CALIND010000147.1:0-3431 GCF_938045175.1 uncultured Tepidimonas sp. | reverse complement strand
GGCGCCAGCAACCGCATGCGCTGCAGCCGCGCCTGCGCCAAGGCCACCTGCGCCTGTGCCACCTGCACCGCAGCGCGGCTCTCATCCAGCACCCGCTGCGCCACGAACCCCTGTGCCACCAGCTCCTCGTTGCGGCGCAGGTTGGCCTGCTGCACCGCCAGTTGCGCCTGCGCCTGGGCCAGTTCGGCCTGCTGCAGCGCGTCGTCGAGCTGAAACAACACCTGCCCCTTGCGCACTGGCGCGCCGTCAACGAAGCCGATGGCCACGATGCGCCCGGCCACCTCCGGCCGGATGGCCACCCGCTGGCGCGCCAGCAGCGTGCCGACCGCCTGCGCCTCTTGCACGAGCGGGACCGCCTGCACGATGGCCACCTCCACCGCTGGCAGCCCGCCGCGGCCGGGGCCACCAGCGGCACCTGGGCCAGAGCCTGTGCCCGCGCCGCCACGCGGGGCTCCCGACGCGGCGCCAGCGGCCGCTGTTGACGCGCCACCCGCCGACCCCGCCGCCGTCCCGGCGCCGGCACCGGGCGTCACCGCGGGCATCCTCTGCCACCACCAGCCCGCCGCAGCTACCACGGCCAGCACGACCACAGCCACGATGGCATGGATGCGCGGACGGACCTGGGGCATGGGCATCTCCCGTGAATGGGCAGGGCTGACCGTATCAGCCGGCGAGTCTCAACTGTAGCCCAGCCACGTTACTCGCGTGTAAACCCGAGGCAAACACCGCCACTAGCGCGGCACCCCCCGGTTGGCCAGTGCATCGGCGCGCTCGTTGCCCGGGTCGCCGGTGTGGCCGCGCACCCAGTGCCATTCGATGCGGTGCCCGCGGGTGTGCACCAGCTCGTCGAGTTGGCGCCACAGGTCGGCGTTTTTGACCGGTTGCTTGGACGCGGTCTTCCAGCCCTTGGCCTTCCAACCGGGCAGCCATTCGGTGATGCCCTTGCGCACGTACTCGCTATCCAAATAAACGTGCACGTGGCAGGGGCGCTTGAGCGCTGCCAACGCCTCGATAACAGCGCGCAGTTCCATGCGGTTGTTGGTGGTCAGCGACTCGCCGCCGCAAAGTTCTTTTTCGGTGCCACCGGCGCGCAGCAGCACCCCCCAGCCCCCGGGGCCGGGGTTGCCCTTGCAGGCGCCGTCGGTGTAGATGGTGACTTCGGTCATGACAAACTCGGGGTGTCGCGGTCGCGCCGTGCCACCACCGCGGGCGCCGCGGCGGCGCGGGTAGGCCGCCACGCGGGCCCGAGCAGGTGCATGCCGCGCACGCGCTTGACCGCCACGATGAAATAGACCGCACCCAAAAGCGGCCACCAGCGCGGCCCGAGCCGGTCCATCCAATCGAAGCGCTGCAACCAGCGTTCGGACCGCACGGCGGGCCGGTAGCAGCCGCGCTCGATGGCCTCGACCTCGAAGCTGAGCAGGCGCAGCCAGTCGCACAAGCGCCACGGGCCGATGAAGGCGCCCGCCTCCGGCAGGTATAGCCGCGCCAGGCGCGTCTGGCCTAACCCCAGGCGCGTCGCCGCATGCGCGCGGTACTGCCGCATGCCCCACCAGCTGGCGGGATTCAAGCCGCTGACGATGACGCGGCCGTTGGGCACCAGCACGCGCTCGACCTCGCGCAGCACGGCATGTGGGTCGGCACTGAGCTCCAGGGTGTGGGGCAGCAGCACGAGGTCGAGACTGGCGGCTGGAAACGGCAACGCGGCCGCGTGCGTGACCAGGTCGACCGGACGGGCCGGGCCACCCTCCATCGACCAGGCAACGCCGCCGGGCGCTTCGGGCAGCGCCAGCCAGCGATGCGGCATGCGGTTGTTGGCCAGCGCGTCCAGTGGCGGCAGGCCCAGTTGCAGCGCATGGTATCCAAACGCATCGGCCACCGCGTCGGCAAAGCGGGCGCGCTCCCAATCGAGCAGATAGCGCCCCGGCGGGGTCTGGAACCAAGCGGCCAGTTCCGCCCCGAGCGCCTGCGCCTCGTCGCTGGCCCGCTGCGGCTGCGGTTCGGCGGCACGATCATCGGACATGGCCGACAGCGACGACGGTCAGTCAGCGGCGGCGGCCAGCGCCGGTGCCGGCGCCGCATCGGTATCGGCGTCGGGCTGGCCCAACACCACCGCGCGCACCATCTCACGCATGGCGCGCTTTTCGGGGAACGTCAGGTTGCGCCCCAGTTCGTGCCGCACACGCATCAGGATGCGTCGGTCGGCTTCGGGCGGCACGCCGATCTGCCCGCGCATGGCATCGGCCAGTTCCTGCCGCCCGTCTTCAGGCTCGTCGTCCCACCACGACTGGATGATGCGCGAAATCTCCGCACGCCAGTGGTCGTCGGGCTCGGCCGGGGCGCGCGAGGGCGGCACCGAGCGCTGGCCGGCATCGATGTCGTCGCCCTCTGCCCCGCTGGCGCGCGGCACAGCGTAGCCCACACCCGGTGTGGTCAGCGCACTCCAGGCGCCCATGGGCACGGCCACACGGCGGTCGGCCTGCATCAGCAGCCGGGCCCAGCTCGGGTCTTCCTTCGACAAGTGGCCGAAGTCGTGCACCGCGTCATCCGCCACCAGCACCACCCGCGCACCCCAGGACTGCGCTTCGTCCAGATAGGGAATCAGGCGCTCGTCATCGCTGGCGACGAGCAGCCAACCCGCGCCGTGGCGCGCCAACTGGACGATCTCCTGCCCCAGCGCGCGCACCAGCGACAGCCCACCGTCGGTCGAGTGTCGCGGTACCAGCCGCACCACGATGTCGTCGTGCAGCTCGGTCGGCGACGCGTCGCTGAAGAGTAGCGTGCGCAGCAAGGGGGCTTCGGCGCCCGCGAGCCGGGCCAGGTGCGCCAGCACGCCAGCCAGCGATCCGCGCTGCAGCGTGTTGTGCTGCGTTCCGGTGACCTGAGACGCGAGCCAGACCAAGTAGCGTTCATCGACCAGCGCGATGACCGACCCACCCGTGGCTGCCGACGACGTGGACGACCCCAAACGATGGGGGGAGCGCTTATTGAGGTGGTATTTGGTTTTCATGAAGAACGATCCGATGGGGAGGTATGTTCAGCGGCAGAGTAACACCAGCCGACTGAAACGATAGAAAGCCAAAAGGTGCGGCGAATGCAAAGGTTGCCACACGCGAATTGTGCCGCAAGAGCGGGCTGCACCGGGGCCCGGGGAGCTCAACGCCCCTGGTCCGTCGGGGGCGCCTCTGGCCGCAGAACCCATGCTTGCCGACGACGGGCACGCGCCGCAGCCTCGGCGTCCCCGGCGGCATCAGCCAGGCGGGCCTGTACCCCCAACCAGACCGCCAGCGGCCGCCGCCAGCCCTGCGCCGAAGCGGTATCGACCAGGACGGCCACGCCGGCCGCATCGAGCCGGCCTGCCCGCCACACGACGCTGCCCGCAACCAGCCGAGCGAGCGGGTCGGGCACCGACTGCAACGCCAGCACCAACT
>NZ_CALIND010000146.1:0-4363 GCF_938045175.1 uncultured Tepidimonas sp. | reverse complement strand
GACCTTGCGACAGCACCACCAGCACCCCAGTCAGTGACAGCACGGCGCCCGCCAACTGCCGCGGCTGCACGGCAGCCCCAAAAAACAGCCGCCCCACCAGCATCATCCACACTGGCATGCTGGAGGCCACCAGCGTGACGTTGAGCGGCGTGGAAGTGTGCAGCGCCAAATACTGCAGCATGTTGTAGCCCGCGACCGCGAACAGCCCCAGCACGGCAAAGCGCCGCCACTGCCGCCACAGCGGGCTGTCTGCCCGTAGCACCCACGCCGCCAGCGGCAGCAGCAGCGCAAAGGCGATGACCCAGCGCAACAGATTGAAAGTGATGGGCGGAATCCACGCCGCTGCCAGTCGGCCCACCACGGCGTTGCCAGCCCACATGAGGGGCGGGATGGTCAGCAGCACAATGGTGGAGGCGTTCAAGGGCGAAGGCGTGGCGCGCGTCATATTCCGACTGTAGCCGAGCCGCCGGGTAGCGCCACGTCGCCTGCGCGCCACCCCGAGCCCCGAGGTTGGCCGCCAATCGTGGCACCATCACGGGTTGGGCGCTGTCCGCCGCGTTTCGCGCGCCAGCGCGTGGTCCACGACTCATTGGTAGGAGTTCCCATGACGCTCAGCCGTGCCGTGCAAATCGACGCCCCCGGCGGCCCGGAGGCGCTGCGCCTCGTCGATGTGGCCGTCGCAGACCCGGGTCCGGGCGAGGTGCGCATCCGCCACCACGCCATCGGCCTGAACTTCATCGACGTCTATCACCGCACCGGGCTCTACCCGCTGCCGCTGCCGGCCCGCTTGGGCATGGAGGGCGCGGGGGTGGTGGAGGCGGTGGGCGAGGGCGTGACGCACCTGGCTGTGGGCGACCGCGTGGCGTATGCCGCGCAGCCACCGGGCAGTTACTGCGACGAGCGTGTGATGCCGGCGATGAACGTGTGCCGGCTGCCCGATGCCATCTCGTTCGAGGAGGGGGCGGCCATGATGCTCAAGGGCCTGACCGCGCAATACCTGCTCAAACACTGCCGCCCGGTCGAGGGGCTACAACCGGGGGATTTCGTCTTGTTCCACGCGGCGGCCGGTGGCGTCGGGCTGATCGCCTGCCAGTGGGCGCGCGTGCTGGGGCTGCGCCTGATCGGCACCGCGGGCACCGACGACAAATGCGCACTGGCCATCGCCAACGGCGCTGAGCACTGCATCAACTACCGCACCCAAAACTTCGTGGAAAGCGTGCGTGCCATCACCGGCGGCAAGGGCGTCAAGGTGGTGTACGACTCGGTCGGCAAAGACACTTGGGACGGCTCGCTGGACTGTCTGGCCCCGTTCGGGCTGATGGTATCGTTTGGCAACGCCAGTGGGCCGGTGCCGCCATTCGCGCCGGGCATTCTGGGTCCCAAGGGGTCGCTGTACGTGACGCGGCAGACGCTGTTCACCCACATCACGAGCCGCGAGCGCACGCAGGCCATGGCCGACGATCTGTTCGCCGTGGTCGCGTCGGGTCAGGTGCGCATCCATGTCGAGCAGCGCTATCCGCTGGAGCGCGTGCAGGACGCGCACCGGGCGCTGGAGGCGCGCCAGACGACGGGCTCGACCATCCTGCTGCCCTGAAGGGCCGCGTCACCCATCACTGCCGCGGCGGCAGATGTTCGCACCAGTAGGTGAGTTCGTTGCCGCGCACCGGCTCGCGTACCACCTGCAAGCCAGTGAAACCGTGCGGCCCGGTGACGGGGGCACCGGGCAGATAGCTGGCCTGATGCAACAGCTGTGGTTGTCCCTCGCGCACGCTCAGCGTGCGCACGGTCACGCCGGCACCGGGGGCCGGGGGCAAGCGGTTGACGATTTCGACGGCGATGGACGAACTGGTGAGTTGGGGATCGGTCGGTTCGGCGTGCGCGCTGGGCGCAACGACAACGGTGCGGACCGCGCCGGCGTACGCCACGTGGCAAGCGACGGGTTGCGCCGAGGCGCCCGCACATGCCAGCGCCCCGATCAACCCCAACCAGACGAAGACACGTTTCATGCCGACGTTATAACCGACAGTCAAGGATCGCGGTCCATCGGCTCCGTCGCGCCTGGAGGTGGCCGTCAACGACTGCGGCGCACGCGCAACAGTTCGTCGACGATCAGGCCGACCGCCCCCACGGTGATGGCAGCGTCGGCCACGTTGAAGGCGGGGAAGTGCCCACCGGGAAACAGCGGCGCCAGCCAGCGGAAATGAAAATCGAACATGTCGATGACGTGGCCGTGCACCAGGCGGTCGATGACGTTGCCGATCGCCCCGCCCAGCAGGCACGACAGCGAAAACGCGAACAGCCGCTGCCCGGCGTGGGCGCGCAGCATCCAGACGATGAAGACCGCCGCCGCGATACCGATGGCGGTAAACAACCAGCGCTGCCACCCCCCCGCTTGCGCCAAAAACGAAAATGCCGCCCCCGGGTTGTGCACACGCGCGAGGTTGAAAAACGACGTCACCGGGATCACCTCGCCCAGCCGGAAAAAGAGCAGGACCAACCCCTTGGAGATCTGGTCGAGCAGCAGGATGCCGAACGCCAGCCCCAGCCAGGTGAGCATGCCGCGCGACGATGCCTTGGCCACGGCGTGCCCTCAAGCGGCGTGGCGCGGCTCGCCCGCGCCGAACAGGCTGTTCGTGCAGCGGCCGCACAAGTGGGGATGGGTGGGGTCGTGCCCGACATCGGCGCGCCAGTGCCAGCAGCGTGCGCACTTGGGGTGCGGCGAGGGCGTGACCGACACCGCCAGCGCGGCGCCCGCGCGCAACGTCAGCGCCGAGACGATGAAGACGAACCGGGCGTCGTCGCCCAGGCTGGCCAGCAGCGCGTGGTCTTCCGGCGGGAGCGTCAGCGTGACTTCCGCTTGCAGCGAGGGGCCGATGCGGCCCGCGGCGCGTTCGTCCTCGATCGCTTTGTTGACCGCATCGCGGATGGCCAGGATGCGGCCCCACTTGGCCAGCAGCGCTTCATCCGGGCTGGGCAGGGCCCAATAGGTTTCGGTAAAGATGCTGGGCGTGTGCCCGATCAGGGCCCAGGCTTCCTCGGCGGTGAAGGACAGGAACGGCGCCATCCAGCGCAGCAGTGCGTGCGTGATCTGGTGCAGGGCGGTTTGCGCGCTGCGGCGCGCCAGACTCTTGGGCGCGGTCGTGTAGAGCCGGTCTTTGAGCACGTCCAGATAAAACGCACCGAGGTCTTCCGAGCAAAAGACCTGCAGCTTGGCCACCACCGGGTGGAATTCGTAGCGTTGGTAGTGCGCCAGCACCTCGGCTTGCAGCTGCGCGGTGCGGGCGAGTGCCCAACGGTCGATCTCCAGCAGCTGAGCCGCCGGAACCGCGTCGACTTGCGGATCGAAATCACTGATGTTGGCGAGCAAAAAGCGCAGCGTGTTGCGCATGCGCCGGTAGGCGTCCACCACGCGCGCCAGGATTTTGTCGTCGATGCCCAGGTCGCCCGCGTAATCGGTGGAGGCCACCCACAGGCGGATGATCTCGGCGCCGAGCTTGTCGCTGACCTCCTGGGGGGCCACCACGTTGCCGAGCGACTTGCTCATCTTGCGGCCTTGGCCGTCCACCGTGAAGCCGTGGGTCAGCAGGCCGCGGTACGGCGCGCGGCCGTACATGGCGCAGGCCGTCAGCAGCGAGGAATGGAACCAGCCGCGGTGTTGGTCGTGACCTTCCAGGTACAGGTCGGCCTCGGGACCGCTGTCGTGCCCGGCGCCGGCGTGGCTGCCCTTGAGCACCGTGGTGTGCGTGGTGCCGGAGTCGAACCACACCTCCAGGATGTCGGTGCTCTTGGTGTAGCGCGCCGGGTCGGTGGCGTCGCCGATGCGCTGCAGGATCTCGGCCACGGTGAGCGTGCTCCAGGCCTCGATGCCGCCGGCCTCCACCACGTCGGCGGCCAGGTCGATGATTTCGGGCGTGCGTGGGTGCGGCTCGCCGCTGTCGATGTCGAGCAAGAAGGGCAGCGGCACGCCCCAGCTGCGTTGGCGGCTGATGCACCAGTCGGGCCGATGCGCGATCATGTCGCGCAGCCGGGCGCGCCCGCTTTCCGGGTAGAACTGGGTGTGTTCGATGGCGTGCAGCGCCATTTCGCGCAGCGATTGCGGCGCCGGGTCGGTGGCGAAGATGCCGCGCGTGGCCTCGGTCGGGGCGTCCATGCGCACGAACCACTGCGCCGCCGCGCGGTAGATGACCGGTGTTTTGTGGCGCCAGCAGTGCGGGTAGCTGTGCGTGATGGTCTGGGTGGCGAGCAGCCGCTCGGCTTGGCGCAGCGTGTCGATGATGAGCGGGGTGGCGTTCCAAATCGACTGGCCGCCAAAGAGTGGCAGGTCGCCGGCGTACACCCCGTTGCCCTGCACGGGGTTGAGGAT